>JASFRE010000020.1:0-19490 GCA_050115055.1 Candidatus Eiseniibacteriota bacterium
GCGACTCCTTGTCGACCGCCTCCGAGATCGTCACCATCCCTGTCTGGCGCTTGACCTCCGCCAGGATCCTGAGCCCCGGCTCGCCCATGCCCTGGAAGCTGTAGGGCGAGGTCCGGGGCTTGAAGGCACCGCCACGGTAGATCTTGGCGCCGGCGCGGGCGACCGTGCGGGCGATGGTCATCGCCTGCTCGTGGCTCTCGATCGAGCAGGGTCCGGCGATCACCACGACCTCATCGCCGCCGAGCTGCACGCCGTCGACATCGATGATGGTGCGCTGCTGCCGCGTCTCCCGGCTCACCAGCTTGTAGGGACGTGTGATCGGGATGATGGTCGAGACACCGGGCAGCTGCTTCAGGACGTCGCGGTCGACACGACCATCGTGACCGGTGACACCGATCGCGGTGCGCGTGTCGCCGGGGATGACGTGCGCCTGGGCACCGTGCCGCTGCACCTCGTCGACGACGGACTGGATCTGCTCCAGAGTGGCGGGCCGCCCCATGACGACTAGCATCGTTGTTCCCCCTCGCCGCTTCAGCTCGCCCGCCGGCGTACCGCCCCGGGCTCCTCGCAGGGTCCCTCGCGCGGGCCCTCCAGGTGACGCGCGTCGACCAGCAAGCGCGGCTTGCCGGAGACCGTGCGCGGGACCTCGAGATGATCGACCACCTCGACGCGGTCGACCCCGATCCGCACCAGTTCCTTCACCTGTGCCCGCACCCGCGGCGCCAGCAGGTCGGCCTGGTCCATCGACCGGGGGCTCACCTCGACCATCACCCGATCGACGCCATCCGCGTCCTGATGGAGCAGCACGCGGAACTGCGCCACGCCGTCCACCAGGCGTACCGCCTCGACGATCTCCTGCTTCGAGCACAGGCAGCCGCGGATCTTGGTGAGGTCGTCGGCGCGACGCATCACCTCGATGCGCGCCCCGGCATGCCCGCATGCACACCGGCCGGGCAGGAGTCGCACGCGATCGCCGGTGCGGTAGCGGAGCAGCGCCATGGCGCGGTTCCTGAGACTGGTGACGACCAGCTCCCCCTCGCCCCTCCCCTCCTCCAGGACCACGGGATCGCCGCGCTCGTCGACCACCTCGACGTGCAGGCCGTCCTCGAGCAGGTGCATGCCGGCGCCGGTCCGGCACCCGGCGGCGATCGGACCGAACTCCGTCATCCCGTACTGGTCGTAGATCTCGACTCGCGGCCCGACGACGGCGGCCAGACGGTCGCGCAGCGCCGGGGTCAGGACCTCGCCGGCGCACTGGACGACGCGCAAGGCTTCGAGCCCCGGTTGCCCGGACGCGCGCAGCTCGCCCAGGAACCGCGCGAGGTAGGACGGCACGCCGTTCACCACCGTCGGCGCCAGGGTGCGGATCGCCTGCGCGGCGAACACCGGCGGCGTCATCGATGAAGAGCCGAACGGGATCACGAGCGCCCCGAGCCGCGTGGCACCCCAGTCGTAGAGGTTGCCGGCGATGAACGTGCCGTAACCGAACAGGTTGAGGATGCGATCGTCCGCGGTCACACCGGCCAGGCGCATCGTGGCGACCGCCCGCAGCGTGATCGACTCGATCTCCTCGGCCGAGTAGACGACCAGGGCCGGCGTTCCGGTCGACCCCGAGGTCGCGTGCACGCGCACCGCCGGTCGTCCGGTCAGGAACGCGCGGAAGTCGGCGCGGAACTCGGCCTTGGTCGAGCACGGCAGTCGCGTGAGGTCGGCCGGGGCGTCGATGCTGCGGAGCAGCGCGGCGTCGTCCGCGTAACGCGGGGCGGCCGCCGCGGCGACGATCGCCACCTGCAGGTCGCCCCAGGTCGTATCCATGCTCGGTGTCATTCCCCGTCCTCCGGCTCGCCGTCTCCTGGCCGCGCGCCCACCGTCGTGTCCGCAAAGCGCTCGACGATCTGGATGGCAGCGCGACCGTCGAGATGAATGCGGTAGAGCCGCACCGTCAGCGGCTGCGCGGCCGGACAGCCGAGCAGCCCGGCGAGATCGCCGGCCGGCTCCTGCCAGTCGCCGAGCAGCTCGCGGTAGGTCTCGCGCCGGTGGTCGCGGATCAACTTGCCGATCGGCCGGTCGCTCTCGACCAGCTCGCGACGCAGGATGTCGTCGAGCCGGTCGGTGGCGATCCAGGACTCGGCATGCAGGAAGACCCGGCGCGAGTTTCGACCGCGGACCAGCACGGTGCGGTGGATCATCGGCTCGCCGGCTGCCAGGTCGGGCCAGGCGGCGCGATCGACGACGGCGTCGCCGGCCAGGCAGGCGGTCTCGCCGCGCTTCTCGATCACCACCGGCTCGATGAACTCCTCGATCAGGTTGGTCACGGTACCGTCGGTGACACGGATGGCGCGCTTCAGGAATGCGTCCAGTGCCGGCGAGCCCCACGGGGCGGCCGCGTTCACAGCAGGCTGCACGGCGTCGCGTTGCAATCTGGTCGCTCGTTGCATGGGGCGATGTCCCGGAAGGCGACGTCTCGGGGAAAGGGCCGGGCAGCGGGCGCGCCGCTAGCGCGCAGGCTGCACCGGCCCGAGCCACGACACGCCACCGTGCGGCGCGTCTGGCGCGCTGCGAGCTGCAGGTTTCGTGCCCCGGTGGTGGGAATGACGGGACAGAGCCGCGGGGGTGAGCGGGTGAGCGTTCGTGCCCGGCCGGCTAGTCGCGGTCGCGACCGTCCTCGCCGGGGCCGTCGGGCTCCGGGCCCTCGCCGAACTCACGCAGGCCATCGGCGAGGTCGAAGAGACGGTCGTCGATCAGACGGTTCAGCGTGCCCTCGGGATACAGGCCGTCCTCCCGGCGCTCGCCGGCCTGGACGCCGGTCAGGATCTCCATGCCCTCGTCGATCGTGCTGACCGGGTAGATGTGGAAGCGCCCGGCCTGGACGGCCTCGACCACCTCGCGACGCAGCATCAGATCGGCCCGGTTCAGGTGCGGGATGACGACGCCCTGACGACCGGTCAACCCACGCGACCGACACAGGTAGAAGAAGCCCTCGATCTTCTCGTTGACGCTGCCGATCGGCTGCACCTCGCCGAGCTGGCTCATCGATCCGGTGACCGCGATGCCCTGCCGGACCGGCATGCTGGCGAGGCTCGACAGCAGGGCATAGATCTCGGTTGACGAGGCCGAGTCGCCGTCGACGTTCGAGTACGACTGCTCGAAGGCGATCGAGGCCGAGACCGACAGCGGCTTGTCCTGGGCATAGCGGCTGCGCAGGTAGCCCTCGAGGATCAGGACACCTTTCGAATGCGCCTTGCCCGACAGGTCGACCTCGCGCTCGATGTTGATGATCCCCGCCCGACCCATGGCGGTCTGGGCCGTGATCCGCACCGGATGTCCGAACGAATGGTCGCCGGCGTCGAGGATGGTGAGGCCGTTGACCGCTCCGACGCGCGTCCCGTCGACGTCGAGAAGCACGGTGCCATCGAGGAACATCTCGGCATACTTCTCCTCGATCAGGTTGACGCGGCGCTCGCGCGCGGCGATGGCACGCTCGACGTGTCCGGCCTCGACGCAGCTCGCCGCGGCGCGGCCGGCGCAGTAGCTCGCCTCGCGCACCACGTCCGCGATATCGCTGAAGCGGGTCGAGATCCGATCGCTGCGCCCCGTCTGACGCACCGCGTGCTCGATGATCGCCGCCACTGCCGAGCAGTCGAACGCCCGCAGGCTCTCCCGGTCGCACAGCCCGCGCACGAAGCGCGCGTACTTGCGGAGCACGCCGGTGTCGTGGGGCATCATCGAATCGAACTCGGCCTTGATCTTGAAGATCTTCTGGAATTCCTCGTCGATCTCCTGCAGCGTGTGGTAGAGGTTCTGGTCCCCGACCACCACCACCTTGACGCGCAGCGGGATCGGCTCGGGCTTGAGCGCCACGTTGCCTGCCGGCCAGCCGCCGTCGGGCGCCTGGATCACCAGGCTCTCGTTCTTCAACGCACGCTTGAGCACCTGCCAGATCTCGGCATCGTGGATCGCGTCACTCAGGTTGAAGACCAGGTAGCCGCCGTCCGCCGCCAGCAGCGCGCCGCTCTTGACGGTCAGGAAGTCCGCCCGGCCACCCCCCGAGCTGTCTGGCCGGGTCTCGATCGAGCCGAACAGGTTGGTGTAGGTCGGCGTGGTCTCGACGACGATCGGTGCGCCGGTCGAGCCCGCGTGGTCGACGAGGACGTTGACGTCGTAGACGCGGAAGGCCCCCTCGTCGACCTCCTCGCCCTCGTCCGGATCGAACCGATCGAGCTCGTCGAGCATGTGCGCCTTGACGCTGTCGAGGTAGGAGGCCACCCGCGGCTCCCGGAAGGCCTCGCGCACCGACCAGAGATGGAGATCGATCGCCTCGGCGGCGTCGGCGCGCCGCAGCGCGTCGATCTCCGTGCGTGCCTCCCGACCGAGCCGGCGCGCGCGCCCGAGGGCCTCCTCCAGCGCCGTGCCGAGCTCGCCCTGGGTGCGCCGGAGCGCCGCCAGGCGCTCCTCGCCGAGCTCCGGCTGACGTCGCGCCGCCTCGTCGAGCGATAGCGGCTCGCCGTCGAGGACATAGGCCACGTGCGGCCGCGACACCGGCCCCATCTCGACCCGGACGACGGTGAAGCCGGCCGCCTCGATCCGCGCGTCGAGGCCGGCGAAGATCTCGCGCTCCTGCTCGGCGTAGCGGTCGAGGAGTCGCTGCCGGCGCTGCTGGAAGGTCTCCGAATCGAGGACGCGCGGGATGTCCCGCACCAGGTTGGCGACGAGCTCGCCCATGGCGCGCTTGAACGCGCGCCCGCGACCGGCCCCGAGCTGCAGGCAGAACGGCCGGTCGGGAGCATGGAAGTCGTGCACCAGGCACTTGTCGGTGGGGACCTCGGTCGAGCGGTCGACCTCCTCGAGGATGCGCCGGACGGTGGTCGTCTTGCCGGTGCCGGTGAGTCCGGTGACGAAAATGTTGTAGCCCGGGCTGCGGATCTCGAGCCCCTGGCGAATCGCCTCGACTGCCCGTTCCTGACCGATGATCTCGTCGGTGGGGGTCAGCTCGTCGGTCGTCGCGAAGGCAAGTTCGGCCGGATCGCAGCGCCAGCGCAGAGCATCGGCAGCGAGCTCGCCGGGCAGCGCCGCCGGCACCAGCTTCGGTTCGTCTCTCATGTGCGTCGTCAACGGGCTTCGCCGTGGCCGCAGGGTGTTGCACGCCAGTCGATCGCGGGGGCGCCTCGAGCACCCGCCGGACCGTTCGTGAAGGCGCGCCAGCGTAGCACGCGCGTCGCGCGGCCGCCAGCGCACGGCGGCACCCGACCCCGTCCGGAGCGGGCGGCTCAGCCGTCGTCCTCCACCTCGAAGCGTGCCGCCGCCGCCGCCCGGACGGCACCCCGGTAGCGCCGTCCGCCGAACCCCTGGACCAGGCGGCGCGCGATCGGCATGACCTGCTCCCCCTCCCAGAAGCCGAGCCGCCCCGCCACGCCCCGGCGCCGCAGGGCACGGCGCTCGAACAGCCAGGAGCGGGTCGCCAGGCCGACGTCCGCCAGATCGCGCCGCGCCGCGACGAGCCAGCCCTCGTGCACCGGATCGAGATAGTGGAACCGCGCCGCATAGAGCTCGGCGTTGTGGTAGTAGCGCGGCCGGTTGAGGACGCCTTCGACGCCGAGGCGGCGTGCGGCGAGTTCGAGCAGATCGGCGACGCGTCGCCCCAGGCCGAGACCGGGGTGCTCCTGCCCAGGCAAGCGTGGCCGGCTCGCGGAGAAGCGCCCCCGCGGATGCTGCATCGACAGCCATTCGACCACGAGCAGCTCCATGACCCCGGGCGGACCGATCGCTTCGAGGACGGCGGGTAGCGGGCGCCGCGCACGATGCAGCCGCAGATCGCACAGCGGCCGGGCGTACGCGGGGTCCTCGATCACCAGGCGATCGCCGAGTGGATGTCCGACCTCGATCCGCAGCCGCGCGTCGTAGCCCAGACGCTCGAGTCGACCGAGAACGCCGGCGAGGTCGAGGACCCGCGCCAGCGCTGCCGGTGCGATGACGTCGAGGAAGCGACCCGCCGCCGGAGCGGTTGCGTCGAGCAGGTCACCGAGTTCGCGTCGCGTGCCGCCGTCCGCCGTCACCTGCACCGTCATCGGCACGGCGACCCGCCAGTCGTCGCGTCGCAGGTCATCCAGCCCGAGGCTCTCGAGCGCGGCGCGCGCGGAGCGCGGCAGACCGGCACGGCGTCGCGCTCCACGTCGAGCCGGCCGCAACCAGTCACCCAGCTGGCGCCAGAGAGCGTGGCCCGGCGACCGTGCGTGCTCCATGCCGCGAGCCTAGCACAGGCGCCGGTCGCCCACGCCGGCTGGCACCCGCGCGGGGCGGACTCGCCCGCGCCACCGGGCGAGGTCACCCGTTCGCTCGCCGGGATCCGCCGCGCGAGCCCGGCGCGCGCCGCGACCACGATCGCTAGTGCTAGCTGGAACGGGCTACGGGTCAACGAGTTGCGGCGAAGACCTGGGTCGGCTTCGAATTGCGTCAGGGCAGGCACGCGGCTTGCGGGGGGCTAGCGTGCAGCAGGGGCTGGGAGCCGTTCGGGTCACTCGACTCCGTCGACGACCCACCTCGATCTGCACCGCGCCCATTTCCCTCCGACGGGTCGGATTGCGGCCCACGCGGTGCAGACGGGGAACGCGGCTCACCGCCCGGTGAGCTGAGCCGGTAGCCGCTGATCTCCCGGATACCGGATCGACCCGACGCCAAGGGCCTCCGGCGTCGGCGAGGACGGTGGAGTTGGACGGCCTCCGCCGATCCAGGGGTGAGCGCACGCACCCCGACCGCACACGATCGCAGCCCCACCTTCTACTGCGATCCTCTGTGCCCCGGCTCCCCCCCTGCACCCAATCTGCGCGTTGCGCGCCGGGCGATCGCCACGTGGAGTTCGCCCGTCGGTGCCCGAGGCACCTCCCGGGGCACCGACCAGACCGGAAGCCGATCGTCACGATCGGCTTCCGGCGTTCCTGCATGCATGCTTCGCGCGCCCCGTCGGCGCCTGCCGCGCGCACTGTCAGCAACAGCCGACACCACCGCTCGCCGCTGCGTGCGCATCACACCTGCGTTCCCAAAATCCCTTGTTGACACGCGCCGGCCGGTGCTACGATGCCGCCAATTCAGCATGACCCAGCAGCTTAGACTGTCCACAGCGATCCCCCGTGACGGATGCGCGGGAGTCGAATGGGGAGCGCCGCGCAGCTGTGAGTCGCGCCGGCAACACGTTCGGCAGGGCGTCGCTCGCGCGCATCGAGTCCACCACGCGGAGGCATCGAATCGTGGCTAAGGAGCCCGAGAAGAGGCGGCGGCCGTCTTCCTCCCGCAAGCGTGGCTCCTCCGGATCGAGCCAGGATCGAGGCCGCCGGTCGGCTGCACGCAAGTCCCCCTCACTGGCCTGGGCGAAGTGGATCGAGGGTCTGAACCAGTCGGGCGACGATGCGACGCCAGCCGTCGAGGAGCACGAGCCTCACCAGGCGGAGATCGACCATCCGGAGGTCGGCCGGCAGCAGCCGGACCATCCCACCGTGGCGCGGCTGCGTCAGGCCACCGATGCAGCGCGCAGCGCTCGCGGTCAGCATGTCACCGAGCGACACGCGCCGTCCGCGTCGCCGACGCCGCGCACCACACCGGAGCGCCCGGCACCGCGGCGCGCCGCCGGCGACCACCTGCAACCCGGACGCGAGACGACCCCCGCGAGTACGGGTCGTCGTCCGGCCGTCGAGGATGCACCGCGCGGCGACGCGGCGCGCCCCACCGACCGGCCGACCGCCGGCCAGCCGTCCGGGCGTCGGAGCCGGCAACCGGCTCGCCAGCATCCGGCCCGGCAGCATCCGGCCCGGCGAGCGGCCAAGCAATCGGCCAAGCAGAAGCCAAGGCAGGCGACGCGACCGGCGGCCGAGCGACGCCACGCTCCACCCGACGACGCCGCGCCCCACACCGCGCCCCACGCCGAGCGACGCCGGTCCGCCGCCCCCGAGGCGCATACGCAGCGCGCCCCCGGACCGACCGCCAAGCCGCTGGTGCCCGAGCCGCGGCGCCGCGCGGGCCGGCCGTCCGTCGCACGCGGAGCGCCCGAAGGTGCCGCGGCCGATGCGGCGGCAACCTCGCCGACCGCCGCCCCCGTCGTCACCGGGTCGGCGCGGCCGACCACCGCCGCCATCACGGATCGTCCACTGCCCGACGGCTACGGTGTCGACCGCATCCGCCTGATGGCGCGCGATCCGGAGTGGCTCTTCGCCTACTGGGAGGTGACCGCCGCCAACTGGCAGCGGGCACGTGACGTGCTCGCCGACCAGGCCGATCACTCCCAGCTCGTGCTGCGCGTGTACAGCTACGACCCACCCGACACCGACCGCGTCCTCGATCACGTCGACATCGCGATCGTCGGCGCCGCGCGTTCCTGGTACGTCCCTGCGAGCCGCGCCGGCATCGGCTACGAGGTCGAGCTCGGCCTGCTCGCCCCCGACGGCACCTTCGTGGGACTGGTACGGTCGAACCGCACCACGACGCCGCGCAACGCGATCTCCGACCAGCTCGACAGCGAGTGGCGATCGCTCGACCACGAGTTCCGCGAGATCTTCGCGCTCTCCGGCGGTCACCAGATCGGCTCGAGCTCGCTCGAGCTGCGCGAGATCGTCGCTCACCGCATGCAGGAGATACTGGGCTCCGAGGCCGTGTCGAGCTTCGGCGCCTCCGAGGCACTGGCGGCCGGACGCCGCCAGCAGCGCGGCTTCTGGTTCGTGCTCGGCACCGAGCTCATCGTCTACGGTGCCACCGAGCCCGACGCCACCGTCACCTGTCAGGGCAAGCCGATCCAGCTGCGGCCGGACGGCACGTTCACGCTGCGCTTCGCGCTACCGGATGGCCAGCAGGTGATCCCGTGCGCGGCGCGCTCGGCAGACGGTATCGACACGATCACCATCACACCGCGCGTCGAGAAGTCGACGCACCACACGCGAGAGTCCCTGGACGATCCAGCGTTCACGGCACATGCATCACCGGGGGATCGTGACACCACGCAGGAGCCCTGGCGCCGCCCCTGAGCCCCGGCCGCGCCGCGCCGGCGCGCCCCGGCCGCAGCTCCGGGACGACCCGGGTCGAACGATCAGTCAGCTCGACTGGCCCGCCGTGCCCCCCGGGCCGCCGTGAGGAGACATGCCGAAGGGTTACCTAGCGATCGTCCTGCACGCCCATCTGCCGTTCGTCCGCCATCCCGAGCACGACCGCTTCCTCGAGGAAGACTGGTTCTACGAAGCGATCACCGAGACCTACCTGCCATTCATCCACACCACCACGCGTCTCCTCGAGGACGGCGTGCCGTTCAAGGTCACCGTCTCGCTGAGCCCGGCGCTGCTCAACATGCTGGCCGATCCGCTCCTCATGGAGCGCTACGAGCGCCGGCTGGAGGCGCTGATCGAGCTCGCCGGCAAGGAGGTCGAACGCACCCGCTGGCAGCCGGAGTTCAACCGGGTCGCCCTGCGCTACCACTGGGAATTCTCGCGGGCCCGTAGCACGTTCGTCGAGCGCTACGGACGCGACCTCATCCGCGCCTTCCGCGAGCTCGGAGATTCGGGTGCGGTGGAGCTGATGGCCTGCGGCGCGACCCACGGCTACCTGCCACTCATGAACCAGAACCGCGTGGCACAGCGCGCACAGGTCGAGCTCGCGGTCGACGAGCACCTGCGCCTGCTCGGCCGGCGGCCGGCCGGCTTCTGGCTCCCCGAGTGCGCCTATGAACCCGGTGTCGACGAGCTGCTTCGCGCGGCCGGCATCCGTTACTTCCTGCTCGACTCGCACGGCATCCTCTACGCGCAGCCGCGCCCGCGCTACGGCGTCTTCGCGCCGCTCCTGTGCGAGAGCGGTGTCGCCGCCTTCGGTCGCGACATCGAGTCTTCGAAGCAGGTCTGGAGCTCGAAGGAGGGCTACCCCGGCGACTACCGGTACCGCGAGTTCTATCGTGACATCGGCTGGGACCTCGACTACGACTACGTCCGACCGTACTTGCACGGCGACGGCAAGCGCTCCAACATCGGCATCAAGTACTATCGGATCACCGGGCCTACCGATCACAAGGAGGTCTACGATCCGGACCGCGCCGCCGAGCGTGCGGCCGAGCACGCCGGCAACTTCATGTTCAATCGCGAGCGCCAGATCGAGCATCTGGCGTCGCTGATGCCGCAGCCGCCGATCGTCATCTCGCCCTACGACGCCGAGCTCTTCGGCCACTGGTGGTACGAGGGGCCCGACTTCCTGGGCTACCTGTTCCGCAAGATCGCCTACGACCAGGAGACCATCGCCACCACCAGCCCGGGTGAGCACCTCGATCGCCTGCCGCGCATCCAGGTGGCGAGTCCGGCGACCTCGAGCTGGGGCTACAAGGGCTATCACGAGGTGTGGCTGAACGGCTCGAATGACTGGATCTACCCGCACCTGCACATGGCAGCCGATCGCATGGTGCGGCTGGCGGAGCGCTACGCCTACCTGGGCGGCGGCGATGCCGGCATGAAGCCACTGCGCGTCCGCGCCCTCAACCAAGCGGCACGCGAGCTGCTGCTCGCGCAGGCCAGCGACTGGGCATTCATCATGAAGACCGGCACCATGACCCAGTACGCCGAGCGCCGCACCGAGGCGCACATCGACCGCTTCAATCGCCTGCACGACGACCTGCTCGGCGACCGGGTCGATCCACAGTGGTTGGGAGAGCTCGAGCGCCGCGACAACATCTTCCCGGCCCTCGACTTCCGCGTCTACTGCCCCTGAGTTGGCGGAGCCTCCGCATGGCACACGCGTCGTTCCCGGGATGGTCGGGAGGCGGGATGCGTGGCGCCGGCCGGAAGTCCACGCGACGCGCGGCCCCCGGACGACGCCGGTCTCTCAGGGCATGATCTCGATCGGCGCGCTGGCGCCCGGTGCGCCGTCGCCGCCGGCACCGGCCCCGTCGCCGCCCTCGCCGCCGGCGCCTACGGTAATCGTGGTGCTCGCATCGACCACCGGCGTCGAACGACCGCTGGCCAGGACGCCAAACGAGGCGCCACCGCCACCGCCGCCGCCGTCTCCTCCGGCACCGCCGTCACCACCGCCGCCGCCGGTCCCGCCGGCACCGCTGCCCTCGAGCCCGGCACCACCTGCACCACCGGGGCCGCCCGTGCCGCCGCCACCGCCGGGCGCCCCCGCGCCGCCATCACCGCCCGCCGCCGCGACGAGCTCGCAGCGCACCAGTGCCGGCGAGCTGTCGATGAGGAGCAGGGCGATGCTGCCACCGCCGCCCTGCCCGCCGCCGCCACCACCACCGCCACCACCACCGGCTCCGCCGCCGCCACCGGCACCGCCATGGTCCGGACAGCCGGAGCCGCCCACGCCGCCGCCACCGCCGCCGCCGCCACCGCCACCTCCACCCGGCGCGCCGGGGGTGCCGGTCGCGCCCGGCGATCCGATCCACAGGCCATCGGCATCCAGCCGCCCGCCGACGTCGCCGCCGGCACCAGCCATGCCGTCGGTGCCCCCGGCTCCGGCCGCACCGCCCTGACCGTCTTCCCCGGGCGCCCCGGCGGCGCCGCCGGCGGCACCGCCACTGCCCGGATCGCCGTCGACACCGGCCCCGTCCGCGAGTCCGGCATCCCCGCCGTGACCACCGTCGGCTCCCGCCGCCTGGCCGCCGAGCCCCGGCAGGGGGGCCGCGCAGCCGGCACAGGCTGGCACCTCGCCGGCCTCGCAGCCGTCCTCGCCGGACCCGCCGGGACCGCCGGCCGCACCGTCACCGCCGGTCGCGCCGCTCGCCCCGGCCGCCCCGGTGCCCGCCACGAGACGACACTCGACGAGGCGCAGCGAGTCGGCCTCGCGCGCCCACAGTGCGATGGCGCTCCGGCCCGGCGTCGGTGGCGTGTCGCCGACCAGCTCGAGCCCCACGAGGCGCGTTGGACGGTCGATGCCGAGTGCGCGGATGGCGACGCATGCGCAGGCGATGCGCGTCGTCGACGCGTCGGTCCGCGTCCAGGTCGCGGGATCGAGGCCACCGACGATCGACACGCCGCGCTCGAGCGTCACCGCCTCGGCATAGCTGCCGCGGGTCACGCGGACGAGCTCGATGCCGGCAGCGGCGGCGCGTTCCACCGCCGCGGTGATGGTGGCGAGCGGCGCCTCCATGGTGCCGGCCGCCTCGTCGCTGCCGGTCTCGCCGTCGACGTGCAGCGCGGACGTGACACCGTCGCCGGTCGTGAAGCTCCAGGTGGTGCCGTCGGGAAGCACATTGCCGGCCGGGTCGCGCAGGCCGGCGGCCAGCTCCACCCGGTGCTCGGTGAGCTCGGCGAGTGGCGCCGCGGGCTGCAGGCGTACCGTGTGCCCCCCGACATCGAGGCTCACTGCGGCAGCGATCCGGCCGCGGGGGCCGCGCAGCACCAGGGTCGTGTCGACCACCGAGGCCGGGTCGAGCGGCTCGTCGAAGCGGGCCAGGATCGTCGTGACGGGCATGACGTCGACTGCCCCCGGCGCCGGCTGGCGCTCGACGAGCGCCGGCGGGCGGGTGTCGGGGGCCGGCCCATCATCGCCGCAGCCGGCGGCGAGGAGTGCCGGGACCAGCGCCGCGACCAGCGCCGCGGGGACCGGCTGCACCGGCCCGGGGAACCGCCGCTGTCGGGTGGTGTACAGCATCATGGAACAGATGCTAACCTCCCTCCTCGACGCCCGGGCTCTCCCCGGGCGTCTCGCTAGGCAGACGGGGCCGCCGCGGGTCCCGTCCGACCGGCCCACGTGCCACCTGGTCGCCGGTGGTGCGGAGCGGCCGCGACCAAGCTCCCCTCCGGTCTCTACCACGCCACATCGCATGCGGTCGAGTCGTTTGTCCAGCCAGGAGTTCCGCGCTGCAGCTCAGACGCTGCGGCAAGCCCGGCGCGGTCGCGCTGGGGGCGCTGCCAGGCGCGACGGGGCGCTCCCCGGCGGGGTGCAACGTGGCGCCGGGAGGCTGGTCACCGCCGGACTGCTCGCCGCCCTCGTCGCCGGCCTCCCGGGATGCACCGACGACGGACCGCTCCCCGGCACGAGCGGTCCCGACCTGCCGGGCGGCAGCGCGCCGCTCACCCAGGCCACCCCCGAGAGCTGTGGTGCCTGCCACCCGCAGCATCACGAGGAGTGGCAGCGCTCGATGCACGCCTACGCCGGTCGCGATCCGGTCTGGTTCGCGCTGAACGCCGCCGGCCAGGAGGATACCGGCGGCGGGCTCGGCGAGTTCTGCGTCTTCTGCCATGCGCCGGCCGCCAGCCTGGCCGGGCAGACCGAGCCACTGGTGCCCGGCCAGGCGCCGGTCGAGGTCGGTCACGGCGTGCACTGCGGCTTCTGTCACACGGTCTCCTCCTTCGACGGCATCTCGAACCAGGAGCATCGCTTCGTGATGGCCGAGGACGACGTCGTGTACGGCACGATCCGGGAGCCGATCGACACGCCGGCGCACCGCTCCGAGCTGCGCCCGGAGCTGCGCACGTCGGAGTTCTGCGGCACCTGCCACGAGCTGGTGAACGACGGCGACACGGCCATCGAGACCACCTACACCGAGTGGGTCGATTCCGCCTTCACCGCCATGGGCATCGGCTGCCAGGACTGCCACATGCCGACCTACCGCGGCCGCGCGACGCCGGACGGCCCGGAGCGCACGTTGCACCGTCACACCTTCGTCGGGGTCGACGTGGCGATGGAGGACGTGCCCGAGCGCGCGCAGCAGATCCGCGACGTCCAGGCGTTGCTCGAGTCGAGCGCCCGCCTCACCCTCCTCGACTCCAGCGCCGGCGATTCGCTGCGCATCGATGCCCGGGTCGAGAACCTCGGTGCCGGACACGCCCTGCCGTCCGGGCCGACCATGGAGCGCCAGCTCTGGATCGAGCTGCGCGTCACCGACGGTGACGGGACCGAGCTCTTCGTGAGTGGCGATCTCGACGCCAACGGCGATCTGCGCGATCATCACTCGGAGATCGATCAGGGCGACACGCAGCTCGCCCTCTTCAACACCCGCCTCATCGACGAGCATGGCGACGAGACACCGTTCATGTGGCGTGCGGTGCAGGTCGAGAGCCGGCTGATCCGGGCCTTCGGCCAGCGCACGGTGCGCTACGGGATCGAGGTGCCGCCGGACGTCCGGTGGCCGCTGACCGTCGAGGCGACCCTGCGCTTCCGGGCGATCCCGCCGTACACGCTCCGCGAGCTCGCGCTCGACCATCTCGCCGAGCGCGTGCCCGTCTTCGAGATGACGCGGGCCACGCTCAACGTGCCCGGCACCCGCTGAGCGCCGCACGCAAGAAGCGCACCGGCACGCGGGACGGAGTGAGGGAACCAGCGATGCACGACTCACCGAGCACCGCGCTGAGCCGCGAGGAGATCCTGCGTTACAGCCGGCACCTGATCATGCCCCAGGTCGGCATGGCCGGGCAGCGCCGGCTGCGCGCCGCGAGCGTCCTGTGCGTCGGCGCCGGCGGGCTGGGCGCGCCCGCCGCGCTCTACCTCGCCGCCGCCGGTGTCGGCCGGCTCGGGCTCGTGGACCGTGACACGGTCGAGCTCTCCAACCTGCAGCGACAGATCCTGCATGGCACCTCCGATGTCGGGCGCTCGAAGGTCGCGTCGGCGCGCGAGGCGCTCCGCGACCTCAACCCGCTGGTCGACGTCCGCTGCCACGAGACGACCCTCGCCGCCGCCAACGCCGCCGCGATCATCGGCGACTACGACATCGTCGTGGACGGTAGCGACAACTTCGCGACCCGCTACCTGGTGAACGACGCCTGCGTCCAGCTCGGCAAGCCCGACGTCTACGGGGCGATCTACCGCTTCGAGGGCCAGGTCGCGGTCTTCGACCGGCCGCGTGGCGGACCCTGCTACCGCTGCCTGTTCCCGGAGCCGCCCCCGCCGTCGGCGGTGCCGAGCTGCGCCGAGGGCGGCGTGCTCGGCGTGCTGCCGGGGATCATCGGCTCGCTGCAGGCCCTCGAGACGATCAAGCTGATCATCGGCCAGGGCGAGGCGCTGCGCGGCCGGCTGCTCCTATTCGACGCCCTGGCACCGGCCTTCCGCACGGTGCGCTTCCGGCGTCAGCCGGACTGTCCGGTCTGCGGCGAGCACCCGACCCTCACCGGACCCGTCGATACGGCGGTGAGCTGTGCCGCCGAGGCGTCACCGGCCGAGCCCGAGTGGGAGATCTCCGCCACCGAGACGGCGCGCCGCATGGCGGCCGGCGAGATCGAGCTGGTCGATGTCCGCGAGCCCCACGAGTGGGAGATCTCGCGGATCGCGGGCGCGCGCCTGCTACCGCTCTCCCGCCTTCTCGACCGGCTCGGCGATCTGCCACAGACGCGCGACCTGGTGCTGGTCTGCCACGTGGGCATCCGCTCGATGCAGGCGCTGCGCTACCTGCGCGATCAGGCCGGGATGACCCGGGTCCGCAGCCTGCGGGGCGGCATCAACGCCTGGTCGGAGGAAGTCGACGCCTCGGTGCCGCGCTACTGAGCCACCGCCGGCGCCGGTGTGGTACCGTGCCCGCCATGAACACGGCCCGCACGCTCACCCTCCTCGGCTCGCGGTCGACCTGTACCGTCGGCACGATCGTCGCCGTCGGTCGCAACTACGACGCCCACGCCCGCGAGATGGGGGCTGCACCATCGGCCCGGCCGCTCCTCTTCCTGAAGCCAGCCTCGGCGCTGGTCACCGACGGCGGCACCGTGCGGCGCCCCGTCTTCTCGCAGCTGCTCCATCACGAGCTCGAGCTGGTGGTGGCGATCGGACACGGCGGCGGCGCAATCGATGCGGCCGACGCCCTCGCTCACGTCCTCGGCTACGCGGTCGGCCTCGACATGACGCTGCGCGACGTGCAGGACGAGGCCAAGCGCCGGGGGCATCCGTGGGCGGTCGCCAAGGGCTTCGACACCGCCGCCCCGGTCTCGGCGCTGGTGCCGGCCGACCGGATCCACGACCCCTCCCGGCTCGAGCTCGAGCTCCTGGTCAACGGCGAGCGGCGCCAGCACGGCTGGACGCGCGACATGATCCTCGACGTGCCCCATCTCATCGCCTACATCTCGTCGATCTTCCGGCTCGAGCGCGGCGACCTGATCTTCACCGGCACGCCGGAGGGCGTCGGTCCGGTGGCACCCGGCGACCGGCTCGAGGCGCGGCTGGTCGATCATGTCGCCCTGCAGGTGACCGTCGAGAAGGCCGCGGCCCCGGCCAGCCGCTGAGCGTCCCGCCCGGCTCGGCCACCCGCGGCAACGCCCGCGTCAGGGCCGGCGACTGCGACTTGCGCCCTGGCCACCGCCTCCGTACAATGCGCGCCACGTGCAGGTTGATCGCCAGGACCCGGTCGGGCGCCCGCCGCCCCGCGAGCCGCCGCCCGCGCCCCGGTGATCGTCGCGCTTCGAGACTTCGCGACGCTCGCGTCCAGATCCCGGAGGTCCTCCCCGTTGCGCACTCTCGCCGCCGCCCTCGGCGTGGCGCTGGGCATGTGTGTCCTGCTGCTGGCTCCACCCCAGACCGATCGAGCTGCCGCCCTCGCCGTCTACCGGATCGGCGACACGGTGATGCTCCCGACGCTCGAGACCCCGGACGGCACCGAGGTGGCGCTCCAAGATGTCCTCGAGGGACGTCCGGAGGGTGCGCCGCGCGCGGCGCTGGTGATCGAGTTCTGGTCGGCGCGCTGCCCGGTGTCGCGTGGCTACCAGACAAAAGTGGAGGCGCTGCGTGACGCCTACGCCGGGCAGGGCGTCGATGTGGTCGCCGTCACCGCCCGGCCCGACGAGTCACGCGCCGAGATCCTGGCGCGCGTCGGCTCGGGGACGGCGCCACCGCTGCTCCTGATCGACAGCCAGGGGCGCCTCGCCGGGCAGCTCGGCATCCGGACGACGCCGCACTTCGCGGTACTCGATGCCAGCGGGACGCTGGTCTACAGCGGTGCCTTCGACTCGAACCTGATCGAGCGGCCGGACGACCACACGCCGCACCACACCTACCTGCGCGACGCGCTCGACGAGCTCCTTGCCGAGCGGCCGGTGACGGTGAGCCGCACGCGCGCCTTCGGCACACCACTACCGCGCCCGGCCCGGGCGGCCGCCTCCAGTCCCTCGCCGCGCGGCTGAACCGGCGGCGCGATTCTCCGACCTGCGGCCCGACCCTCCGGGAGGCGACCTCCGGCATGAACGGCATCGTGGCGCCCCATCTCGACGACTACCTACTGGCGCACGCCCCGCGGCGCGATCGTGTCCTGCGTGACATGGAGGCCCTCGCCGAGCGCGAGGGGATTCCGATCGTCGGCCCGGCGGTCGGGGCGCTGCTCGAGCTCCTGGCGCGCAGTCATGGCGCCCGCCGCGTGTTCGAGCTCGGCTCGGCCATCGGCTACTCGACGATCTGGTGGGCCCGGGCGGTCGGCCCGCGGGGGCGTGTCTACTACACGGATGCCGACCCGCACAACGCCGAGCGCGCAACGCGGTTCCTGCGTCGCGCTCGTGTTGCCGATCGCGTCGAGGTGCTGGTCGGCGATGCGCTCGAGAGCCTGCGGCGGACCCGGGGGACGTTCGACGTGATCTTCAACGATGTCGACAAGTGGGAGTATCCCAGTGTGTTGCGGCAGGCGGTCCCACGCCTGAAACGAGGCGGACTGCTCGTCACCGACAACGCCCTGTGGTACGGCAAGGTGGCGACCGAGGCCGACGATGCCGACACCCGCGGCGTGCGGCTCTACAACCGGCGCGCAGCCCGCTCGCGGCAGCTCCTGACCACGATCCTGCCGCTGCGCGACGGCGTCTCGGTGGCGATGCGCGTCGACGACGCGTGACCCGCCACGCTCGGCGCGGCAGCGACGGGCGGCCGGCAGCGCCGGCCGGCGCCCGGGAGTCGTGACCGGGAATGGTGAATCGGCGCCCGGCGCTCCCCCGTCGCAACGGTGACGCACATCACGTGCGAGCAGGCCCGGATCCGGTCCGTCTCGGGAGCGCGGCTCGTGGGTCGTGTCTCGCCGCCGCTCCGGCGCCTTTCAACTGGCAGCATCTGCATGGGCTGCTAGACTCGATGGTGACGCTCGCCTCGGACGACGAGACCCTGGACGACGGAGCATGGACGCTTTGAATTACCGGATCTTCACGGTCGACGAAGCCAACACCGCGCTCGACGAGGTGATCAAGCCCGCCTTCGAGCACCTGCACGCGCTGCTCGGCGATCTGACCGAGGCCGAGCGCGAGGTCTCAGTGCTGCGCCTCATCGCGGCCTCCGGCGCCGAGGCATCCAATCCCGATCGCGCCCGGCTGAGCGAGATCGAGAGCCAGCTCCGGGCGGTCAAGACGGACATTCGCGAGGAGATCGAGGCGATGCGCGCCACCGGCGCCCTGGTCAAGGACCTGCGCCACGGCCTGGTCGACTTCTTCGCCCTGCACGACGATCAGCTCGTGTTCCTCTGCTGGCACCGCGGCGAGGATCAGATCCGCTACTGGCACACGATCGAGGGCGGCTTTCGCGGCCGCCGGCCCCTGAACGAGCGAGCAGAGCTCGAGGACTGAGCGCGGTCAGGCGGCGCGGCGCAGCGGCTCGTCGGCCTCGTCGCTGCCGTCGGTCGCGGTCGGCAGCGCCTCGCCGTCGTCCATGAGCA
This sequence comes from Candidatus Eiseniibacteriota bacterium, assembly GCA_050115055.1. GTDB lineage: Bacteria > Eisenbacteria > RBG-16-71-46 > CAVPCR01 > CBDCWB01 > JASFRE01. Next base: position 18,560 of record JASFRE010000020.1, read on the forward strand.
GGCCCTCGGCGACGTGGCTCGCCTGGCGGAGAGCACCGCAGATCGAATCGAAGCTGGTCTCGAATACCCCCACCACCTCGAGATCGAGCTGCCGACCGGCGACGTCGATCAGCTCCTCCAGCGCCTCCGCCGGGCATCGCTCGCGCCGGTAGTGCCGCCGGCTGATCATGGCGTCGAAGGTGTCGGCGACCGCGATGATGCGCGCGGCGAGCGGGATCTCATCACCGCTGAGGCCGTCGGGATAGCCCTTGCCGTCGATCCGCTCGTGGTGGTGCCTGATGGCCTGCCGGGCGCGCTCCAGCCAGTCGAGCGGTGCCAGCATCTCGGCCCCCAGCACCGGGTGCTGGCGCAGGGTCGCGACCTCGTCGGCGTCGAGCGAGTCGACCTTGTTGAGGATCGCGTCGGGCACCCCGATCTTGCCGATGTCGTGCAGGAGTGCCGCCCAGTAGAGGTCGGTGGCCGCCGCCGCGTCGAGCCCCATGGCGGCGCCGATGGCGCAGGCGGCGATCTGCACGCGCTCTGAGTGACCACGCGTGTAGGCATCCTTGGCATCGATCGCTGCCACCAGGCTGCGCACCGTCGCCGCCAGCACCGGGTTGACGTTGCAGGCGCCGTCACCGTCGGGATCGATCGACGCCTCTCCGAGCACCCCGGGCAGTCCGCGCGCGACCACGGCGCCGTCGCTCCGCGCGTCATCAAACAGGCCGGTGACGCCCTCCAGGAACGGTCGCAGGCTGCCGAGGAACCGCCCCAGCCGTCCCGACAGGCGGGTCCCCGAGTGCCGTCCGGCCGCGCCGGTCGTGGTCATCGTCTTGGGGAGCACGACACGGAGCCCGTCGGAGTGACACACGATGCGATGCCCGCGTCCGCAGATGCGGCTGACGCCCGGCGTCAGCTGTCGCTGCACGTGCTCGGCACAGCGCGTGTAGAG
>JASFRE010000021.1:0-19074 GCA_050115055.1 Candidatus Eiseniibacteriota bacterium
TGTTAACCAGTTATCGGACGAAAGGAGAGAGTCAGAGAGTTTCGCAGGTTCAAGAGGGTCCAGCTCGCACCCCGCCCCGGACACCTCACGAACCAGAGAGTCGCGCCACTCCCCCGCCCTTGCCAACTCGTTCGCCCACGCCCAGATATACGGGGCCGGGCGGCCGATCCGTTGCGGCGTTCCTGTTAACCAGCGCCGCGCCTCTTTCCGCTCCCGCAAAGAGTGGCTCCCCGGGTAGGACTCGAACCTACAACCTAGCGGTTAACAGCCGCTTGCTCTACCGATTGAGCTACCGAGGAACCGAAACTGCCGTGTGGTGCGCTGACTCATGTGCGCGCCGTACGTTGTGCGTCATTCCGGAACAGCGCCACGACGCTTTGGCGAGCGGGGAGTCTACGCCCTCCAGCCGGACCTGTCAACCGCCGTGACCCCCGAACGAATACCATAACACGTTACTGTTCAACATGTTACGGAAACCGACGCACCTCCCACTCACCCCCGCACCCACCCCGGACGGACCGATCGCACCGCTCACGGCGTCCTGACCCGGCCACTCCCGCGCCGGCAATCACTCCACCTCCCCCATCTCATCGGCGATCCCCGCCACCGCCTCCAGCTGCCCGACGTACTCCTCGAACAGGTGAGCGCGCTCGGCCTTGGTCTCCTTGGTGCCCTCGTCCCGGCACGCCAGCACCCGCAGGAACACGGCCTCCGACAGGTTGAAGATCTTCCCGGCCGACTTGAAGACCCGGCGCCTCGGCCCGGGCGGCTCCTTGCCGCGCAGGTGGATCAGCGTCCGGAGAATCTGCACCACCTCGTCGATCGAACCGGCCATCGCCTTCGCGATCCGCTTGAGCTCGCCCTCCGTCTCCAGGTACGAGCCCTTGATCCCCTGCAGGCAGGCCTTCGCCTGATGCTCACAGCCGATCCGCAGCTGTCCTGGATCGAAGGCGAGCTCGGCCAGCACGTCCTGGCCCCAGATGGCCTCGTGGAACAGCTGCATGTTGAAGAGTTCGTGCGTCGACGCATCGAGTGACGACCGGACGTATCCAGGGGACGCGATGAGCGGCGTCGCCACGCGTCGCTTGTGCCAGTCGGCGACCACCGGGGCCAGCGACTTCACGCGCGCGAAGCGGTCATCCTTGACGGCGAGCAGGAACTCGATCCGTGACCGCGTCGGCTCGTAGTCACCGGTCACCGCGTCGCCCAGGACGACGACACCCTCCAGCTCCTCGCCCAGGATGCGCCGGACGTCCTGGACATACGCCGTGTAGATCTCGCCGGGCTTGTCCGGTCCTCGTGCCATCGGTCAGGCTCCGCTCCCGGGCAGCGACCCCTCGCCGCATCCGCCGTCACGCTTCACCGCAACGCCACCGCTCCGGAGAGCGCGTAGCGCCGCTCGGTGCTGCTCGAATGCGACCTCCGCTTCCAGCCACGGGTGCTCCAGCGCCGCGACCGGCTGCCAGCGGAGCTCCGTCGCGTCGTCACCGGCCATCTCTCGCCCCCCCGTGACCCGCGCCGCGTAGAGCACCAGCGTTCCTCGCCCCCGTGGGTCGTCGGTGTAGTCGTACACCCCGAACACGCCCTCGATCACCACCTCGAGCCCGGTCTCCTCGCGCGCCTCGCGCACCGCGCCGTCCGCCGTCCCCTCGTCCGCCTCGACGAAGCCGGCGGGCAGACACCAGAGCCCCGAGTAGGGATCGGCCCCGCGGCGCGTGAGGAGAACCCGACCATCGCGCACGATGATGACCCCCGCGGCGACGTTCGGCTTCCGATAGTCGATGAAGCCGCACGCCCGACAGACGTGGCGCCGCCGGTGGTCGTCGGCGAGCGCGCGCAGCGCCAGTCGTCCGCCACACATGCGACAGTAGCCCGCGTCGCTCTTCGCCTCGGCCCCATCCATTCCGGACATGGTCGATCCCGGACCTCCCGGCCGCTCCGGCCTCGCCCCTCGCTCGGGCCGCCGCACGCCTGCCGCCCAAATGAAACGGGCGCCGGGATTGGCCGCTCGCCTTCCCCGCGCCCGTCATCGTCGCATCGCGTCCGCGTCCGCCGCCGCGCTTACCTCCGCCGCCGCGCTAACCTCCGCCGCCGCGCTAACCTCCGTCGCCGCGCCCGTCTCCGCCGCCGCGCCCGCCGCTGCGCTCACCGCCGCCGCCGCGCCCGCATCCTCCAGCGCCGCCGCCCGACGTGGAGCTACCCCTTCGCCTTGGCGGTCTTCGACTTGTCGCCCTTCTTCTCGCTCTTCGACCCGCCACCAACCGCGTGCCGCTTCTTCGCCGCGCTACCCATCTCGACGAGCTCGAGGATCGCCATCTCGCCGTTGTCGCCGCGACGCGCTCCGAGCTTGTAGATGCGCGTGTAGCCGCCCGGCCGGTCGGCGAAGCGGGGCGCGATCTCCTCCATGAGCTTGCGCGCGATCTTCTCCGAGCGCACGTAGGAGGAGACCCGGCGTCGCGCCGGCAGATCGCCGGCCCGCGCCGTGGTGATCAGCCGCTCGGCGAAGCGCCGGCCCTCCTTGGCCTTGGCCAGGGTGGTGGTGATGCGCTCGTGCTCGAACAGCGACGTCACCAGGTTGCGCATCATCGCCTTGCGGTGCGAGGCGGTGCGGCTGAGCTGTCGTCCCAATCGATTGTGCCGCATGACCTGTGTCCTTCTCCCGGGTGACGCCCGCACCCGCGCGCGGGGCGATCGCTCTGTGCCCGGCCGTCGTCACCGGGGTGGCCGTCCCACCCGGCTCGCCGTGCCGGCAGGGCGCGAGGGCTACAGCCCGATGTACTCTTCCTCGGTCTCTTCCTCGGTCTGGGGCTCGAGGTACTTCTTCACGTCCATCCCGAAGCTGAGGCCCATGTCCTGCAGGACGTCCGCGATCTCCTTCAGCGACTTGCGACCGAAGTTGCGGTACTTGAGCATCTCCGCCTCGCTCTTCTGGACGAGCTCGGCCAGGGTCGCGATCTCCGCCGCCCTGAGACAGTTGGAGGAGCGCACCGACAGCTCGAGCTCCTCGACGCTCTTCTGCAGCAGCGCCCGGATCCGCGAGCGCTCCTCGTCCTCCTCCTTGACCTCGGGCTCGATCGTCTCCTCCTCGAAGCTCGAGAAGAGCTCGAAGTGCTCCTTCAGCACCTTCGCCGCCTGCGACATGGCGTCCATCGGCGCCACCGAGCCGTCCGTCCAGACCTCCAGCGTCAGCTTGTCATAGTCGGTATGCTGCTTGATACGCGTGTTCTCGACGTGCATGTTGACCCGCTCGACCGGCGAGAACTGCGAGTCGATCGAGATGACGCCGATCGGTCGCTCGACGTTCGGGTGCTGCTCGGCGACGACATAGCCGCGACCGGCCGAGATCTCGCAGTCGACCACCAGCTCCGCCTCGTCGTTCAGGGTCGCGATGTGGAGATCGGGGTTGATGATCGTCACCGACGGATCGACCTCCATGTCGCTCGCCACGAGCTCGCCCTTGCCGCGCTTCTCGAAGTGCCCGCGCACCGGCCCGTCGGCATCGAACTTGAAGCGGATCTGCTTCAGGTTGAGGATGATCTGCGTCGTGTCCTCGTAGACGCCCGGCAGCGCCGTGAACTCGTGCAGCGCATCGTGGATCTTCACCGCCGTGACCGCGCCTCCCGGCAGCGATGACAGGAGGACCCGGCGCAGCGCGTTACCGATCGTGTGACCGAAACCACGCTCGAGCGGCTCGATGAAGAAACGCCCGAAACGGTTGGTGAGGGTCTTCTCCTCGTACTCCACCCGCCTGGGCATCTGCAGCGGCTTGACCTTCATAGACGGCACACCTCCGGACGACTGAATCGCGTTCAGCTCTACTTCGAGTACAGCTCGATGATGAGCTGCTCCTGGACCGGGATCTGGATGTCCTCCCGCGTCGGTTTCATGCGGACCCGGCCGGACATCGCCTCGGCGTCGATCTCGAGCCACTCCGGCACCGGCCGCGAACCGCGGCGCTCGAGTGCGTCCAGGATGAGCGGCATCTGCCGCGACGCCTCCTTCACGGAGACCACCTGATCCGGCGCCACCAGGCAGGACGGGATGTCGACCCGCCGGCCGTCGACCAGGATGTGCCCGTGGCGCACCAGCTGCCGCGCGCTCGCCCGTGACGGGGCGAGGTTCATGCGGTAGACGACGTTGTCCAGCCGGCTCTCCATCATGCTGAGCAGGTTGTCACCCGTGACGCCCGGCATCCGGTTGGCCTTCTGGTACGTGTTGCGGAACTGGCGCTCCAGCACACCGTAGATGCGGCGCGCCTTCTGCTTCTCGCGCAGCTGCGTGCCGTAGTTCGACTCCTTGCCCGGACGGCGGTCGCGACCGTGCTCGCCCGGCGGATAGGCACGGCGCTCGATCGGACACTTGTCCGTCTCGCACTTCGTCCCCTTCAGGAAGAGCTTCGTGCGTTCCCGCCGGCAGAGCCGGCAGACCGATTCGGTGTATCTAGCCATGCAGTCCTCGAGTCCTCACCAGGGCCGTCGGCCCCATTGACCGTAAGCTCCCCGCGCTCCCACGTCGGGCACGCCTAGACGCGCCGCCGCTTCGGAGGCCGGCAGCCATTGTGGGGGATCGGCGTCACGTCGCGGATCGCCGTCACCTCGAGCCCGGCCGCCTGCAGCGCCCGGATCGAGGCCTCGCGCCCGCCTCCGGGGCCCTTGACCCAGACCTCGACGCGCTTCATGCCCATTGCGATCGCGTCGCGCGCGCACTGCTGCGCCGCCAGCTGGGCCGCGAACGGGGTCGACTTCTTCGAGCCCTTGAACCCGGCCTTGCCGGCGCTTGCCCAGCTGACCGTGGCGCCGGTGTCGTCGGCGATCGTGATGATCGTGTTGTTGAACGTCGCCTGCACGTGGGCGACGCCGGACACTCCGGTCTTCTTGTCCTTCTTCTTCTTCGTGACTTGCCGTTTGGCCAAGGTCGGTTCCCTCTGTACGTGTGTGCGCGCCGATCGGCGCGACGGATGACCGGCGTCGAGCTCCTGTCAGCCGCCCCCTGCCGCCGGTGCCGCCGCTAGCGGCGTCGGCTCAGGCCGGAGGTGCGCTTCGGTCCCTTGCGGGTGCGCGCGTTGGTCTTCGTGCGCTGGCCGTGCACCGGCAGCCCACGACGGTGGCGCAGACCGCGATAGCAGCCGATGTCCATCAGCCGCTTGACGTTCATCGCCAGCTCGCTCCGCAGGCTTCCCTCGACCTTGTGGTCGTTCTCGATCGCCTGACGCAGCTTGCCGGTGTCCTCCTCGCTCAGGTCCTTGACCCGGATGTTCGGATCGACCCCGGTCTTGACGATGATCTTCTTCGCGGTCGTGTGCCCGATGCCGTAGATGTACGTCAGCGCGGTCTCGATGCGCTTTGCGTTGGGCAGATCGACTCCTGAGATACGAGCCAAGCGACTACTCCTTCCGAACCCGGCCGCTCCCGGCGGTAACGCCGTAACCCGGCCGATCAGGGGACCGTTCCCCTGCTCCTAGCCCTGGCGCTGCTTGTGACGGGGCGTCCGCTTGCAGATCACCCGCACGACGCCGCGACGCCGCACGATCTTGCAGTACTCACAGATCTTCCTGACCGATGCGCGAACCTTCATGTCGACACCCTGATGGACGCCCGCCAGCGGCGGTCGTCCGCGCTGCCATGCGCCCCGTTGCGAGTCGCCGCCGGCCGGCACGCGCCGATCATCCGTCCTGCCGCGAGCGGTGCCGGCGCCGTCCGGGCCGGGCCCCGCGGTCGAGCGGATGAGCGGCGGGCGTTCCCCCGCCTGCCGCGAGCCGCTACTTGTAACGGTAGGTGATCCGGCCCCGCGACAGATCGTAGGGCGAGAGCTCCACCGTCACCTTGTCACCAGGCAGGATGCGAATGAAGTGCATGCGCATCTTGCCGGATATGTGTGCGAGGACCACGTGGCCGTTCTCGAGCTCGACCCTGAAGTTCGCATTCGGGAGCGACTCGACGACCGTGCCCTCGACGGTGACACCTTCCTGTTTCGCCAAAGCGGTCCTTCCTCGATCCCTTCCCCGTTCCCGTTCCCCGGCCGGCGGCCCGCTGGCTACCCGCCGTTCTCGAAGCCGGTCAGGATGACCGGACCGTCCTCGGTCACCGCCACCGTGTTCTCGAAGTGCACGGACAGCGAGCGGTCGGCGGTGACCACCGTCCAGCGATCCTCCAGCGTCTCCACCTGCCAGCCGCCGGCGTTGAGCATCGGCTCGATCGCCAGCACCATGCCGGCCCGGATCGGCGCCAGCGTGCCGGCCCGGCCGTAGTTCGGTACCTGCGGCGCCTCGTGCATGCGCTCGCCGATGCCGTGCCCGACCAGGTCGCGCACCACCGCGTAGCCCTGTGCCTCGGCGAACCGCTGCACCGCGTGCCCGATATCGCCGATGTAGTGACCCGGCCGCGCCGCCGCGATGCCCTGCGCCAGCGCCTCGGCGCCGGCCTCGAGCAGGAGCCGCGTCGACTCCGGTACGGCGCCGATCGCGTAGGTGCGCGCCGCGTCGCCGTGATAGCCGTTCTTGAAGGCGCCGACGTCGATGCCGACGACGTCCCCTTCCTCGAGCACCCGGTCACCCGGGATGCCGTGCACGACCTCCTCGTTGACCGAGGTGCAGAGCGTCGCCGGGTAGCCCAGGTAGCCCTTGAAGGACGGGGCCGCGCCCCGCTTCCGGATGAGCTCCTCGGCCCGGCGATCGAGCTCGCCCGTCGTCACCCCCGGCCGGGCCCAGCCCCGCGCCGACTCCAGCACCTCCGCCACGATGCGGCAGGAGGCGCGGATCAGGTCGATCTCTCGCTGCGAGCGAATGGTGATGCGTTCGTACATCAATCCTCGAGCCTGTCCGGGGGTGCGTGTCCCTGGGTGTCGCCGGTCCGTCCATCAGACGGCGGCGCGAATCGCCTCCGAGACCTCCTCGATCGTCCGGTCACCGTCCAGCTCGCGCAGCAGCGACCGGTCGCGGTAGTAGTCGACGACCGGCAGCGTCTGGGCCAGATAGACGTCCATGCGCTTCTCGATGGTCTCGCGGTTGTCATCCGCGCGCCCCTCGATCTCGGCGCGCTTCAGGAGCCGCTCGACCACCTCCTCCTTCGGGACCTTGAGATACAGCACCCGGTCGATCTCGACGCCGAGCTCGCCGAGCATCGCCTCGAGGCCCTTGGCCTGCTCGACCGTGCGCGGGAAGCCGTCCAGGATGAAGCCGTTCCCGAGGTCGCCCTTCTCGAGCCGGTTGCGGATCATGCCGATGATGATCGCGTCCGGCACCAGCTGGCCGCCCTCCATGTAGGTCTTCGCCTGCTTGCCGAGCTCGGTCCCGTCGGCGACCTCCTGGCGCAGCATGTCGCCGGTGGAGACCTGCCGCAGAGCGCGCTCGCGCTCGAGCAGCTTCGCCTGCGTCCCCTTGCCGCATCCGGGCGGTCCCAGGAGAATGATGTTCATGCCTCCTCCCCCTCGCTCCTCGGCGCCCGGTGCCGACCCTCACCGCTCAGCGGTGCGGTCTCCGCGGCTCCCGGCGCCCGCCGCCGACCACGCCCGCGTGGCTAGCGTCTCGCCCTCAGCTTCGACTTCGTGAAGCCGTCGTAGTGCCTGACCAGCAGATGCGACTCGATCTGCTGCAGCGTGTCGAGCGCCACGCCGACCACGATCAGCAGCCCCGTGCCGCCGAAGTAGAACGGCACGTTGAACCGGTAGATCAAAAAGTCGGGCAGGATCGCGATCAGCGCCAGGAACAGCGCTCCCGGCAGCGTGATGCGCGTCAGCACCCGGTCGATGTACTCCGCGGTCTTCTTGCCGGGCCGGATCCCCGGGATGAAGCCGCCGTGCTTCTTCATGTTGTCCGCCAGATCGTTCGGATCGAGGATGATGGCGGTGTAGAAGTACGTGAAGAAGATGATGATGATCCCGTAGAGGACCGTGTAAACCCAGGACGACGGCGACAGCATGGCCGCCATGTTGGCCATCAGCTCGTTGTCGCGGAAGAACGTCGCCAGCGTGCTCGGAAAGGCGATGATCGACTGCCCGAAGATGATCGGGATGACGCCGGCGGCGTTCACGCGCAGCGGGATCGACATCGTCGTCGAGCCCACCATGCGGCGCCCCACGACCCGCTTGGCGTACTGGACCGGCAGCTTGCGCTGGGCCTGGGTCATGATGATGACCGCGGCGATGACCAGCACCATGAAGGCCGCCAGGACCAGCCCCTCGAACAGCAGCATCTGGCCGCTCATGATCTGCCGCGCCGTGTTGAGCGCGTCGGTCGGGTAGCGCGCCACGATGTTCACGAAGATGATGAGCGAGATGCCGTTGCCGATCCCGCGCTCGGTGATCTGCTCGCCGAGCCACATGGTGAAGATCGTGCCCGAGGTCTGCGTCAGCACGGTCAACAGGATGAAGCCGAACCCGGGATCCGGGACCACCGGCTGACCCTGGGCGCCGGTCAGACCCATCAGGAACATCGTGAAGCCGTACGACTGGACGGCCGCCAGACCCACCGTGCCGTAACGCGTGATCTGGGTGATCTTCTTGCGGCCCTCCTCGCCCTCCTTGCGCAGCTTCTCGAAGTACGGCACCACCGACCCGAGGAGCTGCAGGATGATCGAGGCGTTGATGTAAGGCATGATGCCGAGCGCGAAGATCGTCGCTCGTGACAGGGCGCCGCCCGCGAACAGGTCGTAGAGCCCGAACAGCGTGCCGCGCTGCGCGCTGAAGAACGACTCCAGCGCGTTGCCGTCGATGCCGGGCGTCGGCACGTGCACGCCGAGCCGGAAGACGATCAGCAGACCGATCGTAAACAGGATCCGTTTCTTGAGCTCCGGGATCCTGAACATGCTCTGGACGCTGTCGCGGAAGGCCATGACTCGTCATACCTTTCCGGAGTCCGCCGGTGCCCGGCGGCCCTGTCAGATCCGGCCGCCGACCGAGCCGCCGGCTGCCTCGATCTTCTGCACCGCCGCAGCGCTCGCCCGATCGACGTGCACCTCGAGGCTGACCTCGACGGCGCCCGTCGCCAGGAGCTTGACCGGGTCGCCAGCCTTGCGGATCAGCCCGCGCTCCTCGAGCTCCTCGGGGGTCACGATCGCGCCGGCCTTGAAGGCGGCCAGGTCCCGCAGGTTGACCACCTGGTACTCGACGCGATTGCGTGGCGTGAAGCCACCCTTCGGCAGGCGCCGGTGGATCGGCAGCTGACCGCCCTCGAAGTGGCGGCTGGTGCCGCTGCCCGAGCGCGAGCCCTGGCCCTTGGTCCCGCGGCCACAGGTGCCGCCACGACCCGAGCCGGTGCCGGTCCCGAGGCGCTTGCGCCGGTGGTTCGCCCCCTTGGCGGGGCGCAGATCCGAGAGCTTCATGACTGGCTTCCCTCGACGTCCTCGACCCGCACCAGGTGACTGACCCGGCGGATCATGCCGCGAATCTGCGGCGTGTCGTCATGCACGACGCTGCCGTGCATGCGGCGGATCCCCAGGGCGCGGATCGTCAGACCCTGACGCCACTGGCGGCCGATCGAGCTACGCACTTGCGTGATCTTGAGCTTCTTCGCCATCGTTCGCCATGATCCCGAAGAGCTGGTTGACCGACACGCCGCGGCGTGCCGCCACCGTCTTCGCTGTCTGTAGTCCGTGGAGTCCCTCGAGCGTCGCCCGCACCAGGTTGTGCGGGTTGGTCGTCCCGAGACACTTGGTCAGCACGTCGCCGATGCCGGCCGCCTCGAGGATGGCGCGCACCGCACCGCCGGCGATCACCCCGGTACCGGGAGCAGCGGGCTTCAGCAGCACGCGCCCCGCCCCGTAGTGACCGACGATCTCGTGCGGAATGGTCTTGCCGAGCCGCGGCACGTCGAACATCGACTTGCGCGCGATCTCGGAGGCCTTGCGGATCGCCTCCGCCACCTCGCGCGCCTTGCCGAGTCCGACGCCGACCTTGCCATCCTGGTTGCCGACCGCCACGATCGCGTTGAAACCGAAGCGGCGACCACCCTTGACCACCTTGGCGACGCGATTGACGTGAATCACCCGCTCCAGGAGGTCATCGGCCTCGTCCCGCCGTCCGCGACCGAACCCGCCTCCGCGTCGTTGTGCCATGTTCTCCGAGCTCCTTCGGCACCGATTGTCACCGGCGTCAGATGTCCGTCATGCGTCGCACACCGGACACCGCAGTCCCGGCGTCGCGCCAGATCACAGTTCGAGACCGCCCTCGCGCGCCCCGTCCGCCACGGCCTTGACATGACCATGGTAGAGGTACCCGCCGCGATCGAAGCAGACCCGGGTGACACCGCGCTCCTTCAGCCGCTCGGCCAGGAGCTTGCCCACCACCTTGCTGCGCTCGATCCGCGAGTCGACCGTCGCCAGCTGGTCCCGCGCCTGCTTGTCGAGCGTCGAGACCGACGCCACCGTACGCTCGGCGACGTCGTCGATGACCTGCGCATAGATGTGCCGCAGGCTGCGAAAGATCGCCATGCGCGGCCGTTCCGCCGTCCCCTGCACCTTCTTGCGGATGCGGTGGTGGCGGCGGATGCGGCTCCGTCGCCGTTCCTGCGCGGTGTTCCCCATCGTTCCAGACCTCGTTCCAGTCCTTCGTGTGCCGGGCCGCCGGCTAGGCGCCCGCCCCCGACTTGCCGGCCTTGCGCCGGACCTGTTCGCCCTCGTACCGGATCCCCTTGCCCTTGTAGGGCTCCGGCGGGCGGAAGTTGCGGATGTCGGCCGCCACCTGCCCGACCAGCGCCTTGTCGATCCCCGACACCACGATCTTGGTCGGCGAGTCGCAGCGACACTCGATGCCGGCCGGCGGATCGAAGACGATCGGGTGCGAGTAGCCCAGCTGCATCTCGAGCGTCTTGCCCTTGACCTCCGCCCGGTAGCCGGTGCCCTGGATCTCGAGCGACCTCGAGAACCCCGTGCTGACGCCGCGCACCGCGTTGGCGAGCTGCGCGCGCGCCAGACCGTGCATGGCGCCGGCCTCGCGCGTCTCCGCCTTGCGGGTCAGCGTCAGCGTGCCGTCCTCGATCGCCAGGGCGATCACGTGCGGCAGGGTGTAGCTCAGCTCGCCCTTGCTACCCTTCACGAAGACAGTCCGGCCCTCGGCCCTGACCTCGACGCCCCCGGGCAGCTTGATCGGTTGCTTGCCTATCCTCGACACGATGATCTCTCCGCGTACGGGCGTCCTCGCGAACGCCTGCCAGCTACCAGACCTTGCAGATCACCTCGCCGCCCAGCCCGCGGCGCCGCGCCTCGCGGTCGACCAGCACGCCCGACGACGTCGACAGCACCGCGAAACCCAGGCCGCCCATGACGCGCGGCAGCTCGCCCTGGCCGACGTAGACGCGTCGCCCCGGACGCGACACGCGCCTGAGCCCCTGGATCACCGGCTCGTCCTTCGGCGTGTACTTCAGGTAGATCCGGAGAACGCCCTGCTTGTCGTCCTCCATCAGCTTGTGGCTGCGGATCAGCTGCTCGTCCTCGAGGATGCGGGTCAGCGCCTGCTTCATCTTCGACGACGGCACGTCGAGCCGCTTCTTCTTGGCACGACCTGCGTTCCGGATGCAGGTCAGGTAATCCGCGATCGGATCGGACAAAGACAACGGTGCCTCCTCGACTCCAGGCCCGAGCTACCAGCTGGCCTTGACCACGCCCGGGATCTCGCCCTTCAGGGCGAGCTCCCGGAAGCAGATCCGGCAGACGCCGAACTGCCGCAGGTAGGCGCGGGAGCGCCCGCATCGGTTGCAGCGGGTGTACGTACGCACCTTGAACTTCGGCTTGCGCCGCGACTTCTCGATGAGTGCCTTCTTAGCCACGTCAATCCTCGGCTGCTAGCGCCTGAACGGCATGTTCATGAGCCGGAGCAACTCGCGCGCCTCCTCGTCGGTGCGCGCGGTGGTCACGATGTTCACGTTCATCCCCCGGACCTTGTAGACCTTGTCGTAGTCGATCTCGGGAAAGATGATCTGCTCGGAGATACCGATCGAGTAATTGCCACGCCCGTCGAACGCCTTGACCGGCAGGCCGCGAAAGTCGCGCACGCGCGGCACGGCGACGTTCACGAACCGGTCGTAGAACTCGTACATGCGTGCCCCGCGGAGTGTCACCGCGGCGCCGATCGGCATGCCGGTGCGCAGCTTGAAATTCGCGATCGACTTCTTGGCGCGGCGCACCTGCGGTCGCTGGCCGGTGATCGTGGCCAGCTCCTCGACGGTGGCGTCGAGCGCCTTCATGTCCTTGACCGCCTCGCCGACACCGACGTTGACGACGATCTTCTCGAACCGAGGTGCCTGCATCACGTTCTTGTAGCCGAAGCGCTCCATGAGCTTCGGCTGCACCTCGGTCTCGTAGTACTCCTTCAACCTGGGCTTCATCGCTCCGTCTCGTGGCTACTCGCGATCGCTCGCGAACCCTCTGCCTCGATCGTCCCCCGGACCGGCCGGCACCCGGGGGCGCCGCGAACCGGCCACCGCGCCGGCACCGCACGCCGCCGCGTCAGGTCATGCGCGGGATCATCTCCTCGCACTTCTTGCAGACCCGCTCGCGACCGCCGTCGGCCAGACGCTTGTTGGCGGAGCGGGTCAGGTTGCCGCACTTCTGGCAGACCAGCATCACGTTCGACACGTGGATCGGCGCCTCCTTCTCGAGGATGCCGCCCGCCGGGTTCTGCTGCGTCGGCCGCGTGTGGCGCTTGATCAGGTTGACCTTCTCGACGATGATCCGCCGCTTGTCGGGAAAGACCTTGAGCACCTTGCCGCGCGTGCCGGCCTGGTTGCCCGAGATCACCTCGACGATGTCGTTCTTGGCGATATGCATGATCGCTTCCCCGGACCCTCTGGACCTGCTGGACCCCCTGGACCACCCTGCCGGAGCCGCCGGATCCTCCCGGCGCGCGCCCCGGCGGTGTCGCTAGATCACCTCCGGCGCCAGCGAGATGATCTTCATGAACTGCCGGTCGCGCAGCTCGCGGGCGACGGGCCCGAAGATGCGCGTCCCGCGCGGCTCCTTCTGATCGTTGATGATGACCGCGGCGTTGTGGTCGAACCGGATGTAGGAGCCGTCGGGCCGACGGTGCTCCTTCTTCGTCCGGATGATCACCGCCTTGGCGACCTCGCCCTTCTTCACCTGACCGCCGGGCAGCGCGTCCTTGACGGCCACGACGACGATGTCGCCCAGCCCCGCGTAGCGACGCTGCGACCCGCCCAGCACCTTGATGCACTGGGCGGTCCGCGCCCCGGAGTTGTCCGAGATGGTCAGCATCGTCTCCACTTGGATCATCGGTCGTTCCCCCGCGCCCTCGTCACGTCCCGTGGTCGCGCCGGCCGCCTACTCGGCGCGCCGCACGAAGCTCACGAGACGCCAGCACTTGTCCTTGCTCAGCGGGCGCGTCTCCATGAACTGGATCACGTCGCCGATCCGGCACTCGTTCTGCTCGTCGTGCACCTTGTAGCGCTTGCGACGGCGCACGTAGCGGCCGTAGATCGGGTGCTTGACCAGGCGCTCGATCTGGACGACCGCCGTCTTGTGCATCCGGTCGGAGACCACGACACCGACGCGGGTCTTGCGCCGGTTGCGCCCGCCCGGGGCCGGTGCGGCGGCGTCCATCGCCTCGTCCGTACCGTCCGCCGCCTCGCCGGGCTGGTCGACCTGTGCGTTCTCTTCGATCATCCTGTCACCCTTGCCACGTGAGCGTGTCGGTCCGCGTGCACCGGCACGTGCCTCGTCTCGGCGACGCCGGCCCCGAGCCGGCGGCGCGCGTCCCGTCTCGTCTGCCGCCTAGTCGGCGGCTCCCAGCTTGCGAATCCCCTTGTGATGCTCCTGGAGAACCGTGAGCAGCCGCGCCAGATCCCGCTTCGACTCGCGGAGCTTGAGCGGGTTGTCCAGCTGCCGGGTCGAGTTGCGGAAGCGCAGATTGAACAGCTCCTCCTTGAGCTCCGCGATCTGCTGCTCGATCTCCTCCGGCGTCATCTCCCGGATCTTGTCGACATGAAGCTCGCGCATTCCTGGCTCCCCCTACTCGGACGCGGTCTCCGCGCGATTCACGAAGCGCGTGCGGATCGGCAGCTTCGAGGCGCCGAGCTCCATGGCACGCCGCGCCAGCGTCTCGTCGACGCCCTCGATCTCGAACATCACCCGGCCCGGCTTGACGACCGCCACCCACTTCTCCGGCGAGCCCTTGCCCTTGCCCATGCGGGTCTCGGCCGGCTTCTGGGTCACCGGCTTGTCGGGAAAGATGCGAATCCAGATCTTGCCGCCGCGACGCACCTTGCGGGTGATCGCGACACGCGCCGCCTCGATCTGCCGGTTGGTGACCCAGGCCGGCTCCATCGCCTGTAGCCCGTACTCGCCAAACGAGACCTGCGAGCCGCGGTGGGCCTTGCCCCGGCGGCGGCCGCGCATCTGCTTGCGGCGCTTGACACGCTTGGGTGCGAGCATCCTCTCAACCTCCCGCGCCACCGCCCGGCGCCGTCGTGCGGCGCGGCGGACGCCCCGGACGGCTCTCGGGCTCCTGACCCTCGAGTGCGCCGCCGAGCTTCATGCCGTTGTAGATCCAGGCCTTCACCCCCACGCAACCGTAGGTCGTGTGGGCGGTGGAGGTCGCGTAGTCGATGTCGGCGCGCAGCGTGTGCAGCGGCACGCGCCCGTCGCGGTACTGCTCCCGGCGCCCCATCTCGGCCCCGCCGAGGCGGCCCGAGCAGGAGAGGCGGATGCCCTCGGCGCCGGAGCGCCGGGCGGCGGTGATCGCCTTCTTCATCGCCCGCCGGAAGGAGACCCGCTGCTCGAGCTGCCGCGCCACGTGCTCGGCCACCAGCTGCGCGTCGGCGTCCGGCCGGCGCACCTCCTCGACATTCAGGAAGATCTGCTTGCCGGTGATGTTGTGCAGCTCGTCCCGGAGCCGGTCGACCTCCTGGCCGCGCCGCCCGATCACGATGCCGGGCCGCGCGGTGCGGATGACGATGGTCACCTTGTCGGCGGCGCGCTCGATGAGGATCCGGGAGATGCCGGCCTGGGACAGCCGCCCGCGAATGTACTTGCGGATCGTGATGTCCTCGCCCAGCAGGTTCGCGAAGTCACGCTTGGCGAACCAGCGCGAGTCCCAGGTCTTCGAGACGCCCAGTCGAAAGCCGATGGGGTTGGTCTTCTGTCCCAAGTGATGCCTCCTCGAGTGCCCCGTGGCCGGTCTGGCCGCCCCGGGGCCGTGCCGCGCCGCCCGCTGGCATTCCGTCCTCTGCCCGGCGTCGCCCGCCGTCGTCCGGGCGTTCTAGTCGTCGGTCCCCACGATGATCGTCAGGTGACAGGTCCGCTTGATGATCGGGTAGACCCGGCCCTGCGCGCGTGCCCGGAAGCGCCGCATGTTCGGGCCGTCGCCGACCAGCGCCTGCCGCACCACCAGGTCCTCGATCTCGAGCTTGTCGCCTTCTTTGTCCAGAGCGTTCGAGACCGCCGACTTCAACGTCTTGTTGATCGTCCGCGCCACCCGCTTCGGCGTGAAGTTCAGAATGTCGGTGGCCTCCTCGACGGGCTTGCCGCGGATGAGGCCTAGCACCTGATTCGCCTTGCGGGGCGAGCAGCGGACGAACCGTGCTATCGCTCTGGCTTCCATGACCCTTGTCTCCTGCTCTCGGTCGAACCCGTCCCGGCGCGACGCGACCCCGCGCGGCGTGCCGGCGTGCTGCGGGCTAGCGACGTGCCGCCTTCTTCTCCGCCTTGTTCGTGTGGCCGCGGAAGAGGCGCGTCGGCGCGAACTCGCCGAGCTTGTGCCCGACCATGTTCTCCGTCACGTAGATCGGGATGAACTTGTTGCCGTTGTGCACCGCCAGCGTGTGACCGACGAACTCCGGCACGATGGTCGAGCGTCGCGCCCAGGTCTTGACCACGCGCTTCTCGTTGCGCTTGTTCATCTCCTCGATGCGCACCAGCAGCTTCTCGGCGATGTACGGTCCCTTCTTCAGCGATCGCGGCATCGTTCCTCGTTCCCTCTCTCGCCTGGCCGTCCGCCCCAGGGCGCGGCACCCGCCGCCGCCCCCGGCACCGGCCGTCCCGGCGCTAGCCCCGGCGCTTCTTCTCGCGCCGCGTCACGATCAGCCGGTCCGACGGCTTCTTCTTGCGCGTGCGATAGCCCTTGGTCGGCTTGCCCTTCGGCGTGCACGGGTGCCGGCCACCCGAGCTCTTGCCCTCGCCACCGCCCATCGGGTGATCGATCGGGTTCATCGCCACGCCGCGCACGCTCGGCCGCCGCCCCAGCCAGCGGCTGCGTCCGGCCTTGCCCGACTGCACGTTCTGGTGGTCGAGGTTGCCGACCTGGCCCAGCGTGCAGCGACATTCGACGTGGAAGCGGCGCACCTCGCCCGAGCGCATGCGGAGCAGCGCGTAGCGGCCCTCACGGGCCACCACCTGACAGAAGGTGCCGGCGGCGCGCGCCACCTGCCCACCCTTGCCCGGCACGAGCTCGACGTTGTGGACGCTGGCACCGAGCGGCACCGCCCCCAGCGGCAGCGAGTTGCCCGGCTGGATCTCGACGTCGTCGCGCTTCACTCCCGACTTGACGATCGCGTCCACCGCCAGCCCCTGCGGGGCGATGATGTAGCGCTTCTCGCCGTCGGCGTAGCAGAGCAGCGCGATCCGGCTCGAGCGGTTGGGATCGTATTCGATCCCCGCGACCCGCGCCGGCACGCCCAGCTTGTCGCGCTTGAAGTCGATCACACGGTAGTGCCGCCGGTGACGCCCGCCGATCCGGCGCTGCGAGACGTTGCCGTGGTTGTTGCGCCCGCCGGTGCGCGGCAGCTTGCGCAGCAGCGCCTTCTCCGGCTCCTTCTTGGTGATCTCCTCGAAGGTCGGCAACGCCCGGAAGCGGAGTCCCGGCGTGATCGGCTTGAACTTCTTGAGCCCCATGCTCTGTACCTCGTCCCGCGCGAGCCGGGCGACGCGGGCGCCGCCCCGGCCCGGTGGCTGCACCCGCCGCCTAGACCTGGTCGAACATCTCGAT
This sequence comes from Candidatus Eiseniibacteriota bacterium, assembly GCA_050115055.1. GTDB lineage: Bacteria > Eisenbacteria > RBG-16-71-46 > CAVPCR01 > CBDCWB01 > JASFRE01. The sequence continues at coordinate 16,930 of JASFRE010000021.1, forward strand.
CGACTGGCCGGCCTCGAGGGTCACGATCGCCTTCTTCCAGGCGCTTGAGCGACCCGCGAAGCGCCCCAGGCGCTTCGGCTTGCCATTCACGTTGATGGTGCGCACGTGCGCCACCTTGACCTCGAAGATCTCCTCGATCGCCTGGCGGATCTCCACCTTGTTGGCCTGCACGTCGACCTCGAACAGGAACTGGTTGGAGGCCTCGCGCATCCGCACCCCCTTCTCGGTGAGGAGCGGCCGGCGAATCACGTCACGGGCGTTTCTCATAGCCTCAGGACCTCCTCGATCTGCTCGAGCCCCGCCCCCTCGAAGAGCACCGTCTCCGACCGCATCACCGCGTAGGTGTTCAGGTCCCGGAGGGTGATGGTCTCGAGGTTGGGGATGTTGCGTGACGACAGGTAGGCGTTGCGATCGTGGTCGCCGAGCACCAGGAGGCACCGGCGCTCGCCCAACCCGATCCGACCGAGGATCGAGGCCATGTCGCGCGTCCGCGGCGCCTCGAACTCGAGCCGGTCGATGACCCGCACCTCGGCGTCACGCGCACGGGCCGAAAGCGCCGACCTGAGCGCCGACGCGCGCACCTTGCGTGGCAGGTCGATCCGGTAGCTCCGCGGCTTGGGCCCGAAGGCGCGTCCACCGCCGCGAGCGATCGGCGAGCGAATGGTGCCCCGGCGCGCCCGACCGGTGCCCTTCTGGCGGTAGGGCTTGCGCCCGCCACCCCGCACCTCGGCGCGCGTCTTGACCTTCGCCGTGCCCAGGCGCTGGTTGGCGCGGTAGGCGCGGACCACCTCCCAGATCGCGTGCTCGCGGATGGGCGCCTCGAAGATCCGGGCCGGCAGCTCGACCTGGCCGATCTCCTCGCCCTGCGCGCTGTAATGCACTGCGCTTGCCATGGTCTCGACTCTCCGTGACGCCTAGCTCTCGGCGTCCTGCTTGGCGGCCTCGCGCGCCGCACGTCGCCGGGCGCGCGGCGTCGCCGCCACCGCCGGCTGCAGCATGAGCACACCGCCGCGTGCCCCCGGCACCGCGCCGCGCACCCAGATCAGGTGGCGGTCCTTGTCGATGCCGACGACCTTCAGGTTGCGCTGTGTGACGCGCTTGCCGCCCATGCGACCGGGCAGCTTCTTGCCCTTCAAGACGCGGCCCGGGTAGGCGCTCTGGCCGACCGACCCCGGCAGACGCCCGGTCTTCGAGCCATGCGTCTCCTTGCCGGCGCCGAAGCCGTGGCGCTTGACGACCCCCTGGAAGCCCTTGCCCTTCGAGACGCCGACGATGTCGATCAGCGTCCCGGGCTCGAAGAGCTCCACGGTCAGCTCCTGTCCCTGCTCGTACGGCGACGGGTCGTCGACCCGCACCTCGCGCAGGTAGCGCCGTGGCTCGACCCCCTGGCTCCGGAAGTAGCCGGCGAGCGGCCTCGATGTGTGCTTCTCCTTGCGGACACCCCAGCCGATCTGCACGGCGGTGTAGCCGTCGACGTCCTGCGTGCGCTTGCGCACGACGACCGTCGGGTCCGCCTGGATGACGGTCACGGGGACGACGGTCCCGTCCTTCTCGAATACCTGGGTCATGCCCAGCTTTTTCCCGATGAGTGCCGGCATGCTCTGCTCCCGGGACGGTCATCGCGATCCGCCGCACGTGGCGCGCGGACGCGGCGACCTGCCTCCTGGCCTACATCTTGATCTCGACGTCCACTCCCGCCGGGAGATCGAGCTTCATGAGCGCATCGATCACGTTCTGGTTGGAGTTGCGGATGTCGATCAGCCTCTTGTGCGTGCGCATCTCGAACTGCTCGCGCGACTTCTTGTCGATGTGCGGCGAACGCAGCACCGTGTACACCTGCCGGCGCGTCGGCAGCGGGATCGGGCCGCGAACCTCGGCACTGTGGTGCCGCGCCGCGTTGACGATGTCCGCCGCCGACTTGTCGATCATGCGGTGGTCGTACGATCTCAGCTTGATGCGGATCTTCTGGCCTTCAGTCGCCATGGTCGGCTCCAGACTTCTCAGACTACTCGAGCTACTCGAGGATCTTCGAGACGACGCCGGCGCCGACGGTGCGACCGCCCTCGCGGATGGCGAAGCGTAGCCCCTCCTCCATCGCGATCGGCGTGATCAGCTCGCCCGTCACCGTCACGTTGTCGCCGGGCA
>JASFRE010000022.1:0-18863 GCA_050115055.1 Candidatus Eiseniibacteriota bacterium
CACCCCATCGGGGTCACGGTCCCGCCGACCCCGGCGGCACCACCGCCAGCTCGAGCAGCCGATCGCGCGACAGCGCGCGGCCCTGCTCGATGGCCGCGTCGTATGCTGCGTCGCCCAGCGACGCCCGCAACGCGCCATCGAAGGCGCCGTCGTAGCCCGCCGTGTCGGCCAGGCAAACGCCCTCCGGAACGAGCGCCTCGGCGGCGCCGATCAGGCAGGCGGCTCGCGATGCATCGCCCGCATCGTGCGCCAGCCGCGCCAGTGCGACGAGCGTCGTGGCCATCCCGGAGCGGTCGTCCAGGGCGCCGTACCGGGCGAGACTCTCTCCCAGGTGCTGGCGTGTGAGGTCGAGATCGCCACGCCGGCGTGCGATGGTCCCGAGGTGGAAGTGCGAGCCGGCGATGCCCGGCCGGTCTCCGAGCTGACGCTTGAGCTCGAGGCTCTCCTCGAGCAGCTCGACGGCGCGCTCGAGATCGCCCTGGAGCTCGGCGACCAGTCCGAGGTTGTTGAGCGACATGGCAATGCCGCTCGGATCGCCGAGCTCGCGGCGGATCTCCAGGCTCTCCTCGTACAGCCGCATCGCCTCGTCGAGGTCGCCCTGCTGCCGGGCGATGATGCCGAGGTTGGAGAGCGAGGCGGCGATGCCGCGGCGCGCGCCGAGCTCGCGCTTGAGCGCCAGGCTTTCCTCGTGCAGCGCCCGCGCCCGCGCCACGTCGCCGCGGAACCAGGCCATCATCGCCAGGTTGTTGAGCGCCGCGCTGACGTCGCGCCGGCTGCCGAGCGCGCGGCTCATGGCGAGGCTCTCCTCCTGCATGCGCTCGGCCTCGGCCAGGTCGCCCTGGTGTCGTGCCACCAGGGCGAGGCTGTTCAGTGCCTGCGCGATGCCGCGCTGCGCGCCGAGGTCGCGACAGATGGCGAGGCTCGCCTCGAAGGCCGTGCGCGCCGGGCCGTAGTCGCCCTGGTGCATCGCCAGGTTGCCGCGGAAGACGAGCGCCGTCGCCAGGAGCGCCACCTGCTCGCCGGCCTCCTCGGCCGTCGGCAGCGCCGCCAGCGCCTGCCGGCCCTCGCTCCAGTGTCCGCGCACCTCCCAGAAGCGACCGAGCGCCGCCGCCGCCCGCAGCCGCGTCGAGACGGCGTCCGGGTCGGAGGCCGCGGATGGCTCTGCGGTCGCGCTGACGGCGCTCGCGCGGTCGGCCAGCGCCCGATCGGCGGCGCTGCCACCGGCCCGGGCAGCGGCGTCGCCGCTTGCGAACAGCGTGCGCAGGTTGTCGTGCTCGAGCTCGAGCCGTGCGAACCAGGCGGCCTGCTGGGCGCCGGTCAGGTGCGGTGCGGCCTCCTCGGCCAGCGCCACGAAGACGTCGCGATGACGCCCGGCGACCGCGGCCGTCTCGCCGGCCTCGGCCAGCTTCTCGGCGGCGTAGGCGCGCACGGTCTCGAGCATCCGGTAGCGGGCCCGGTCCCCGCCGCCGTCCGCGTCGCCGGAGACCACCTTCATCTCGACCAGCGACTTGTCGACCAGTGCGGTGACCAGATCGAGCACCTCCCAGCCGTCGAGCATCTCGTCGGCACAGACCGCCTCGGCGGCCTCCAGCGTGAAACCGCCCACGAACACCGCCAGTCGCCGCAGCATCGTCTGCTCGAGCTCCTCCAGAGTCTCGTAGCTCCAGTCGATGAGCGCGCGCAGCGTCTGGTGACGCGGCACCGCGGTGCGGCTGCCGCCGCGCAGCAGGCGAAAGCGATCGTCGAGGCGGCCGGCGATCTCCCGGACCGGCAGAGCGCGGATGCGGGCCGCCGCCAGCTCGATCGCCAGCGGGATGCCGTCGAGACGGTGGCAGATCTCGACCACCGACGGCGCGCTGTCGGCGGTCAGCGCGAAGTCTGGACGCACGGCGCGGGCGCGCTCGACGAAGAGCTGCACGGCCTCGAAGCGCTCGAGCTCCTGCGGCCGGCGACGCGCACCGGGATCGGGCAGGGCGAGCGACGACACGTGAAACACCGCCTCACCGGGCACGCCGAGGTTCTCGCGGCTGGTGGCGATGATCTTGAGCTCGGCGCAGCTGGCGAGCAGCGTCTGCGCCAGCGTCGCACAGCCGGCCAGCAGGTGCTCGCAGCCATCGAGCACGAGGAGCACGCGGCGCGTGGCGAGGTGCGCGGCGATGGTCTGGATGAGCGGCCGGTCGCGCTCCTCGCGCAGGCCGAGCACCGTGGCCAGGGTGCCGGGCAGGAGCTCGGGCCGGGCGAGCGGCGCCAGCTCGAGCAGCCAGACGCCGTCCGGGAAGCGCTCGCGCGCGCCGGCGGCGACCTCGATCGCCAGGCGGCTCTTGCCCGAGCCGCCCATACCGGTCAGCGACACCAGCCGGTGCGCCTCCAGCAGCTCGGCGGCGCGGGCCCGCTCGTGCTGGCGGCCGACGAAGCTCGACAGCTGCACCGGCAGGTTGTCGGGAACCGCGACCGACCGCCCACGCGGAGGCTCGCGCTCGTCGGAGGCGGCGCGCAGCGCCGCCACCGAGCGCGCCGTGATCTCCTCCTCGAGTGCGCGGCGCACGTCGGACACGGAGTCGAGGCGTGCGTCCACGTCGCGCACCAGGCAGCGCCGCACGACGTCGTGCACGCGACCCGAGACGGAGTCGGGCAAGGCGCTCCAGTCCGGCTCGCGCTCGATCGTGGCGTTGACCAGCTCGGTGAGCGACGAGCCGGCAATCGCGCGCCGCCCGGTCAGGCACTCGTACAGGATGCAGCCGAGGCCCCAGACGTCGGCACGGCGATCGGGCTCGTCGCCGCGCAGCTGCTCGGGGCTCATGTAGCCGGGGCTGCCGAGGATGACGCCGCTCCCGGAGACGCCGCCGCCCGAGGCGCGTGCCGCCAGGTCGTCGGTGCCGCGCGCCAGACCGAAATCGAGCACCTTGACGTGGCCGTCGGGGGTCACACGCACGTTGCCCGGCTTCATGTCGAGATGGATGACGCCGCGCCGATGGGCGGCCTCGAGCGCCTTGGTGACCTGACGGCAGAGCGCCAGCGCCTCGTCGGGCGGCAGCGGTCCACCCGCCAGACGATCGCTCAGGTTGTCGCCGGGAATGAGCTCCATGGTGAGGAAGCGGTCACCGCCGGCCTCCTCGAGCGAGTGGATGGTGGCAATGTTCGGATGGTTCAGCGCCGCCAGGAGCTGCGCCTCGCGCTCGAAGCGCTCGAGCCAGGTGGCATCGGCGGCGACGGCGCGCGCCAGCACCTTGATGGCGATCGGCCGCCTGAGCCGCGGATCCTCGGCCAGGTAGACCACACCCATGCCGCCGCGGCCGAGCTCGCCGCGGACCGGGTAGATCCCGATCTGCGCCGGCACGCTGGTGGCGTCGTGCGGCGCGGCGTCCGGCCCGCCGATGGCGTCGTGCGGCGCGGCGTCCGGCCCACGGGTGGCGTCGTGCGGCGCGGCGACGGGCCCTCGGGTGGCGTCGAGACCCGCGGCGCCGGGGCGCGAGGGATCGATCTCGAGCGTGCGCTCGTCGGGAGTCTCCGGGGCATCGCCACGGGACGGCGGTCCGGCGGGGTGAGCCGGTCCGACCGGCACCGTGTCATCGAGCGCCGGCGGGCGGCGTGGCTGGTCGCGCGGGCCGTGTCCGGCGCTGTCGTCGTCGTGTCCACTGGCAAGCATGGCGTCAGCACGATGCGTGTCGCGCGGGGCGACCGCGAGTGCGGGAGAGAGCCAGGATTCTCCGCCACCCTCGCGCGACTGACAAGCGGATTGCCGGCGCGCGCTCCGGGGCTCCGGTCGAGCTGCTATGGTGCCTGCGTGTCGTGCCCGCGATCAGCATGGAGGTGAAAGCCATGGTCGTCGATCTCGAGTCGATCGTCCAGCAGGAGAAGGAGCACATCGACGCCCGCACGGCGGAGATCCTGGCCGAGAAGCCGAACGCGGCCGGCGTCATCGTCGGCTGCGGCCAGCTGATCCAGTGTCGGCAGCGTTACCAGGCCTTGATCGGCGAGCACACGACGGTGCGCTCGGTGACCGGTCTCGGGCTCCTGGACCGTCTCGACGAGCAGGTCGTGCGCGGCATGCATCGCATCACCCGCGATCACATCGAGCGCTGCCGGCCGGCGCCGGCAGCGGCGGTCCGAAGCACGGTCGAGAAGGAGTTCGTCTGGTTGTTCGACGTCGAGTTTCCGGTCGCCGACATGGTCATGCGATCCTACGTTTCGGCGATGAACCACTACGCCGGGCGGCTCCGCGAGCAGCCGCCGTCGTCCGACATGCACGAGCGGATCGCCGCCCTGGTGCTCATCGTCGACGCGCGCCTCGGGCGCTATGTCGCCCAGCGTGACACGCCGGTCCATCGTCACCATAGCGACGTGGCGCGGGAGTACGCGGTCGTCGCCCGGCTCGGCTGCCACTGCCCGGCGGACGGACCGCTCGAGGTCGAGCAGCAGTCGCTCCACACGGACGGCGAGGGCGGCCATTACGATCGCCTCGACGTGGTCTGCAAGGCCTGCGGCGCCCGGCAGACCATCGACTTCCCGCTGCCGTACTTCGCCGATCTGCAGGGTGCCGTCGATGCCTTCCACCGCGAGCGCGCGGGAGAAGCGGGGGACGCCGGAGGAGCGGCCGGTGGCCCACGTGGCACCGGGGGCTCGGGCGGCACGCGTGGCTCGGGCGGCACGGGCGGCACGCGTGGCTCGGGCGGCACGGGCGGCACGGGCGGCACGGGCGACGATCCCGGGGCATGAGCCTGGAGAGCGTCGCGCGCCGCGGGGCCACGCCAAGCAAGAACCCCGGCCGGCCACGCGGGCCGACCGGGGTCTCGTGCACTGGGCGGCGGCGCGTCGGATGCGCCACCGGCAGGTCGATGCGCCGCGACTAGCGGTACATGCCCTTGATGCCGCCCCAGGTCGAGGGCTCGACCGGCACCGCACCCTCGTCGATGTAGGTGGCCGCCGAGAAGACCTCGCTGCCCGGGAACGGCGAGGGCAGCGTGCCCACCTGCGTTCCGCTGGCGATGTCGAAGATGTAGAAGTTGCCGGGCTGATCGATCACGTAGTACGCCAGACCGTCGTAGCAGGCGAGCCCGTCGATGTCGGTCTCACCCGCCGGGTACGGCGCACGGAAGATCTCGGTCTGCCCGGGGATGTCGATCTCGTACAGACCACGGCCCTGGCCGCCGCCCGTCGCATCGCTCAGGCCGTACATCAGATTCGTGGTGACGTCCACACCCAGGCCACCGAAGTCGAAGAGGCTGTCGTAGACGTAGACCTGCGTCGCATTGAGCGTGCCCGGATCGACCTCGTAGACCGCCTCGGTCGAGATGTTCTTGGTGGCGTACAGCATGCCATCACGGAAGGTGAGGCTGACCGCGACCAGCGTGCTGCCGCTGAACATCATGTCGCCGAGCAGGGTCGGGGTGAGACCGCCCGCACTGTACGGCGAGCTGTACAGTGCCGCGCCGTTGTTCCAGTAGAGCGTGTTGGTGTCGCTGTCGTAGGCAAGCCCCCACGCCTCGGCGTCCGGACCGCTGAGGATCGAGGTGGCGACGCCGGTGCCGACATCGACCAGGAAGATATCGCCGTTCGTGGCCTCATCGGTGCCGACCACGAGCTGGGCCTGGGCGGCAGTGGCAACGAGACCGAGGAGCAGCGTGGCAAGGGTCATTCGCAACAGCATCGTGCGGATCTCCTCCATGTTGTGGTGCTGCGAACCCGGCCCTCGGGGAGACACCGGAATCGCAGTCCGTCCGCGCGCCCACCCGCCATGCAGCCGGCGCACATCGTGCGTCGACTCGGAGACGCGTGGGGCGGCACGCCACATCGCGCGCCATCGCGGCGACGGACGGGACGGGACGGGTTGCTTGGTGCAACGCACAGTATAACAGAGATTTGCGGCTGATGCACCGATGCAGGGCGGGGTGGCGGACAGCGGGCGAGGGGCAGCAACTACCTGGCAGACAACCAGTTTGGCACGACGGTCGGCTCGCGCCCACGGCGCATCAGGGTGCCTCGTCCCGCCGCCGCGCCTCGGCCAGCGCCCGGTCCACGGTGGCGATCCAGGCCTCGCGCTCCTCCGCGGTGCGCAGGACATCGAGCCGCCCCAGGGCGCGCTCGACCGCCATGAGGTCGATCAGGAAGTCGTGCACCGCGGTCGACGCCGCCTGGTCGGCGACCAGCGCGGCGTTCTGCGCGTCGAGGAGGTCGAGGATCGAGACCACGCCCTGCGCGTAGGCGTCCTGCACGAGCTCCAGGTTGCGCCGCGCCGCCGCCGCCGCCAGCTCGGTCTGTTCGATGCTCGCGTAGGACGCGCCGGCCACGTGCAACGTCGAGCGGATGCGCTGCTCGACGCGCTCGGCCAGCGCCGCGCGCTCGAGGCGCAGGCGCTCGAGCTCCTCGGAGGTGCGCGCCAGGGTGGCGCGCCGGCCGCCGCCCTCGATGAGCGGCAGCGTCGCGCCGAGCGCCACGCTCCAGTCGGTGTCGTCCGGCTCCTCGAGGCCGGGAATCGCCACCGGCAGCCCCGACAGGTCGAGATCCTCCGAGCCGGCGCCGTCCTCGGCCAGGAGGTGCGACACCTCACCCTGGAGACCCACGGTCGGCAGCCAGAAGGCGCGCCGCGCCGCCGCCTGCGCGCGCTCGCGGGCGGCGATGGCGGCATCGACACGTCCCAGCTCGGGCGACGCCGCCAGCCCCTCGTCGACCAGCACGCGGCGCAGCACGCGGAACGACCACGGGCTCCGGAGCCAGCGATCGAACTGCGCGTGGCCGGAAAGCAGTGCGGGGTCGCGCAGATCGACCTCGACGGTCGCGAACGGCTCCTCGAGCGGCCGGTTGAGGATGCGGTTCAGCTCGATCTCGGCCAGATTGCGTCGCGCGTTGGCCTGGATCGCCGTGCGCCGGTTGGTGGCGATCTGACTCTCCCAGCGATAGACCTCCTCGGGTCCCGCCTGGCCGATCGTCGCCCGCACCCGTGCCTGTTCCAGGTTGGCGCGGGTGAGCTCGAGATTCTCGCGCTGGATGCGCTCGAAGGTCTTGGCGCGCAGCACCTCCAGGTAGGCCGTCGCCGCCGCCTGCGCGATGTCGAGACGCAGGGTCTGGCGCTCGAGCTCGCGCCCGGTCTGCAGGTGGCGCTCGACCGCCAGGCCGGCCCACGGCCCGTCGGCGTAGATGAGCTGCGACAGGCTGCCGCCGGCGCGCAGCGTGCGCTCGGCCGGCGCCCCGAGGCTCGCCGCCCGGTCCGCGTCGATCAGGAGCCCGGTCAACGAGGCCTCGATCTGCGGCAGCAGCGGCGAGCGCGCCTCGCGCACCGTCGCCGCGCCTGCCGCCACCGTACGCTCCGCGGCCGCGAGGTCGAGGTTGACCTGCACGGCCTCGCGCACCGCCGTCACCAGCTCGAGCCGTCGCGGTACGTCCGCACGCTCCGGCCGGATCACCTCGGCCTCGGTCAGCACGCCCCACGGCGGCCAGACGTCGATCGCCCGCGCCGTGCCGAGGTTGATGGTCAGGCGCTCCTGATCGGTGATCGCCACCGGCAGCGTGCCCGCCGCGTCGCCGAGCAGGATGCTCTGGACGTGCAGTGCGACGCGACGCGCGACACGGACGAAGAAGCTGGGCGGCGTCAGTCCGGCGAGCACGCCGCGCTCGACCTCGCTCCGTCCGAGCAGCGAGAAGCTCGGCAGCCGCCGCGCCTTCAAGCCGGCGATCAAACGATCGAGCTCACCGGCGCGCAGCTGGAGGAGCGGCGCCAGGTAGACGCCGTCGGTCTCGTGCGGGATCGCGTCGAGCGCCGGGCCGGCCTCGGCGCCGACCAGGACCTCGGTGACCCCGAGCCCCAGGTCGGCCGCCTGCGCGGCGAAGCGCGCGCTCAGCTCCGGCACCGCCTCGACCATGGCGCGATTGACGAGGACGGTGACGTGCTGCAACGGTGCGATCTCGCGGAAGGTGCGCAGGTCGCGATCGATGTGGTCGGGGATCGCCAGGTAGCTCAGGTTCTCGACGCCGCTCGCGCCGTCCGCGAGCGGTGCCTGCTGGAAGCTCGCGTCGATGACGAACGGCGCGATGACCGGCTTCGGCAGGTCGCGGCGCCCGACCGCGAGGTGGGAGACGATGGTGCCCATGCAGAGCACCAGGTCGATCGAGTCGTCGGCGAGCAGTGCGTCGAACGCCGCCCGGATGCCCCCGGGCGACCAGTCGGCGATGCGGGTCGCCGCCTCCGGGAAGCGCACGTCGAACTCGCCCTCCGTGAGGGCCAGGATCTCCGACCGGAAGAGCTCGAGCACCTCGGCGTTGCGTTCCCAGGGACCGTCGACCACCATGCCGATGCGGACGACGGAGGCCGCGCTCGCCGGCGCCTGCAGCGGGCCGAGCACGAGCAGCAGGCCGAGCACGAGCAGCACGGCGGGCACGAGCAGCACCGCGGCGATCGACGGGCGGGCCCGGAGACAGGTCATGACGTCCCTCCGGCGGGCTCGCGATCGTTGTCGAAGCCCGCGAAGTCGACCCGGAAGAGGATCGAGTAGAGGACCGGCACCACGCCGAGCGTCAGCAGCGTGGCGAAGAGCAGGCCGAAGATGATGCCGATCGCCATCGGCTCCCACATCGGTCCGCCGCCGAACCAGAGTGGCAGGAGACCGCCGACGGTCGTGCAGGTGGTGAGGAGGATCGGCCGCAGCCGCCGCTGCGCCGACTCGATGACCGCGCGCTGCGGCGACAGCCCGTTCTCCTCGATCTCGATCCGGATGCGGTCGAGCAGCACGATGGCGTTGTTGATGACGATGCCGGCCAGCGAGATGACGGCGAGCAGCGTCATGAAGCCGAAGTAGGAGCGCGCCACCAGGAGCCCGATCACCACCCCGATGATCCCGAGCGGGATGGTCAGGAGCACGATGAGGGCGCGGCGCATCGAGTTGAACTGGCCGACCAGCAGCAGCACGACGAGGAGCGCGGCGATCGGCAGCTTGGCGGCGATCGACTGCTGCGACTCGACCGAGGTCTCGATCTCGCCGCCGAGCTCGTAGCCGGCGCCGGTCGGCCAGGTGGCGCGCTCGGTATCCAGCCACGGCACCAGGCGGCCGACCACGTCGCTCGCCGTGACGCCGGGATCGGTCCAGGCATCGACGGTCACCGTGCGCAGCCGGTTGCGGCGGTAGATCTTCGCCGGCTCCCAGGCCACCGAGATGTCGGCCACCTGCTTGAGTGGCACCGGGCGGCCGGTGACCTGGGAGGAGACGTTCAGGCTCTCGAGCTTGCCGAGGTCGTGGCGGTCGGCGGCGACCGAGCGCAGGACGATCGGGATCAGGTCGTCGCCCTCGCGATACTCGCTCGAGCGGAAGCCGCTGAGTCCGGTCTGCAGCGACAGCGCGATGTCCTGGTTGGTGACACCGGCGCGACGGGCGCGCGCCTGATCGATCGATACCACCAGCTTCTTGGTGCGCGGTCCCCAGTCATCGGTGATACCGCGCGTGCCGGGGGTCTCGCGCAGCCGCGCCTTCACGGCGTCGACCAGGTCGAAGAGCAGCGCGTCCTGGCGGGCCGACAGCCGCACCTGTACCGGTGCGGCGACCGGCGGGCCGAGCTCGAGCGGCTGCACGACCGGGTCGAGGTCCGGGAAGTGCTCGAGGCAGAAGTGCTCGAGCCGCGGGATCAGGCGGTCGACCGTGGCGCGCGAGTCGGTGTTGATCAGCATGTAGGTGTAGTCGGTGCCTGGCGGCTCGGGGCTGTAGTTGAGGACGTAGCGTGGCGCACCCTCGCCGATGAAGGCCGCCCAGTCGATGATGCCGCCGGCGTCCCGCGCGACGTCACCGGCGGCGTCGTCACCGGCGGCGGCACCGTCGCCGGCGTCACCGGCGGCGGCGCGCTCCCCCCGCGCCCCGGTCGTCAGCTCCTCGCCCAGGAAGCGCTCGATCCCGGCCACCACCACGCGATTGCGCTCGATCCCGGTGCCGGGCGGGAAGCGGAGCTCGGCGGTGCACATCGCCTTGTCCGAGGGCGGGAAGAAGATGCTGGGGATCAGACGGAACCCCTGCAGTGCCAGGAAGAAGACGGCGACGGTGATGACCAGGCTCAGCCAGCGCCGCCTGAGCACCGCCCCGAGCGCCCGCCGGTAGCCGCGGTAGAAGGCCGAGCCGAAGCTCTCGCCGGCCGCCAGCGGCTTGACCCGGAGGAAGTGCACGCAGAGGAGGGGCGTCATGGTGAGCGCCAGCAACCACGAGCACAAGAGGGTGATCGTCACCACCTTGAAGAGCGGTGCCGTGTACTCGCCGGTCGACGATTCGGCCAGGTAGATCGGCAGGAACGCGGCCGCGGTGGTGAGCGACGCGATCAGGAGCGGCACGCGCAGCTCGGCGGCGGACGCGATGGCCGCCTGGACCGGCTCCATCCCCTCCCGCATCCGCACCATGATCGACTCGGCCATGACGATGGCGTTGTCGACCAGGAGCCCCAGCGCGATGATCAGCGAGGCGAGCGACATCTGGTCGATGCCGATCCCGAAGAGCGACATGACGAAGAGGGTCACGATCATCGCCATCGGGATCAGGCTTGCCACCACGAGGCCGGTGCGGAGCCCGAGCGCCACCAGCATGACGAGCAGCACGATGACGATCGCCTGCACCAGGCTGACGACGAAGTCCTTCACCTTGCGGTCGACGACGTCCGGCTGGAAGGCGACGAAGTCGAACGAGACGCCGATCGGATAGACCTGCTCGAGCCGCCGGATGGCGGCGCGCACCTTCTCGCCGAGCACGATCAGGTTGCCGCCCTCGCGCATCGAGATGGCGAGACCGAGCGCCGGGCGGCCGGAGTAGCTCATCAACGCCTGCGGCGGATCGACGTAGCCGCGCCGGACGTCGGCGATATCCTGCAGGTAGAGCACGTCGCGCCGTCCCGGCAGCTGCACGATGCTGCGGCGGATGTCGTCGACCGACTCGAAATTGCCCGATGGCTCGAGCACGATGCGCTCCTGGCCGACGTCGACGGCACCGCCGGGGATGACGATGTTGCGGCTCTCGAGAATCTGCCTGAGCTGGATCGTCGACAGGCCGAGCTCGGCGAGACGCGCATTGGAGTACTCGACGAAGATGCGCTCCTCCTGGTCGCCGTAGATCTCGACCTTCGCCACCTCCTCGATGAGCAGCAGCTCGTCACGCACCTCCTCGGCGACCTGCTCGAGCTCGACGTAGGAGAAGCCGTCACCGGTCACGGCGACGATGGTGCCGAAGACGTCGCCGAACTCGTCGTTGACGTTGGGTCCGATCACCTCCTCCGGCAGCTGCGAGCGCACGCGCTCCACCTTGCGGCGCAGATCGTCCCAGATCGGCCGCATCTCGGTGTAGCTCTCCTTGATGTTGACGTAGACCGAGGAGACGCCGGTCTTCGATTCGCTGGTGACGTAGTCGAGCTCGGGGATCTCCTGCACCACCTTCTCGATCTTGTCGGTGACGAGCAGCTCGACGCGCTCCGGACTGGCGCCGGGGAAGAGGGTGGTGACGAGGGCCGTGCGGATGATGAAGCCGGGATCCTCGGCGCGCGGCAGGGTGTTGAAGGCGCCGATCCCGGCGGCGAGCAGCACGAGGAGTGCGGCGAGGGTGATCCGGTTCTTGTCGATCGCGAGCGCGGTCAGGCTCATGGCCGCGCTCCAGGCATCAGCTTGACGCGCATGCCGTCCTGGATCTTGGAGACGCCGGCGGTGACCACGAGGTCACCCTCCTCGAGCCCGTCCTCGATCTCGATGCCATCGGCGGTCAGGTTGCCGACGGTGACCGCGCGGCGGTGGACGACGGCGGTGGTGGCGGCGGCGGTGGTGGCACCGATGGTAGCGCCGGCGGTGCCGGCCGCGTCGTCCCCACCGGTCTCGGGCTCGGCCACGAACACGAAGCGGCCCGCGCGATCCTCGCCAACCGCGACGGCCGGTACGTAGATCGTCTCGCCGCCACCGCTGGCCTCGAACCGAAAGGCGACCTCGGCCGCCATCCCGGGCCGGATGGCGTCGACGGCGGTCTCGAGACGCACCTTGACCGGGAAGGTCGTGGCGCTGCCGGTCGGCTGCACGCCGACCTCGGTGACGGTCGCCGCGAAGCGCTCGCCCGGCATGGCGTCGATCACGACCTCGACCGGGTCGCCCTCCGCGACCTGCGCGATCAGGATCTCCGGCATCGCCACCTCGACCTCGAGCGCGTCGCCGGCCGTCAGGATGACCACGCCCTGCCCGGCCTGCACGTTCTCGTTGACCTCGACCAGCACGGCGGCGACGTCGCAGTCGACCGGCGCCCGCAGCTCGGTATAGTCGAGCTGGCGCTCCGCCATCTCGAGCTGCTTGGTGGCCGCCTCGACCTGCGCGGTCGCCGACTCGAAGGCGGCACGGGCGGCGTCCAGGTCGTTGCGCGAGGCGTTCTGGTTCTCGTACAGCTGCCGGACACGCTCGTAGTCGGCGCTCGCCTTGCGCTCTGCAGCCCCCGCCTGCGCGAGGCTCGCGCGGCGCTGCTCGACGGCGAGCGTGTAGTCGGTGCGTTCGAGCTCGGCGAGCAGCGTGCCGGCCGCGACCCGGTCACCGACACGGACCGGTAGGCGCCGGATCTGCCCCGGCACCCGGAAGCTGAGCCGCGTCTCGATGCCGGCCCGGGTGGCGCCCGAGAACGTGCGGACCCGGCTCGAGCCGGTCGCCACCACCTCCTGGGTGCGCACCGGTCGCAGCGGCGGTGGCGGCGGCTCCTCGTCGCTGCAGGCCAGCGGCAGGAGCATTGCCGGAAGGAGTGCCGGAAGGAGTGCCAGAAGCGGGAACATGGAAGGGACGCGGCTTGGGGTCATGGTACCATCCGTCGCTTGGAATGAGGTGGACCGTCGGGCGGGCGCGGCCGCCGGCTGGACTCAGCGCCGATACGAGAGCCCAGCCTGAATGAAGGCACGCTGCTCGAGGCCGAGATCACCGACTCGCCCGCCGCCATCATCTTCGATCTCGAACCGCCTGGCCATCGCCAACCCCCCGGCCACCGAGAGCTCGACCGAGCGCGCCAGGTGGCGGGCGAAGGTGGCGCCGAGATTGACGAGCGAGTAGTCGAGCGCGGCGTTCGGGACCGGGGCGGCGCGATCGCCGATCCGGTAGTGCTCGCCGGTCACCCAGGCGGCGACACTGAAGCGCACCTCGGGAGACGGGAAGAAGATCCATCGCACGTGGCGCGGCAGGAGGATCTCGATCTTCTGGCGCGCGCTGCGTATCCAGACGACCTCGAGGAGCGGCAGTACGAGCGGCTCGCCGAATTCGTTGCTGTAAGAGACGCCGACCCCGAAGGCGCGCGTGCGCGACAGAGTGCGCTGCAAGAGCACACCGCCCACCACGTCGACGTGGTCGCCGTCGACCTGCTCGAGATCAGAGACCAGACCCGGCCGTACGCGGACCGTCGCCGACCAGACGCGGTCGAGCTGGCTGCGGACTCCCAGCGTGTAGCGGATGGCGTGGAAGCGCTCGGGCCGATACTCCCCCGCGGGAGCGTTCCAGTCCTGATAGCTGAAATCGAGCAACGTGTAGGAGAGTCCGTTCACGACGGTCGTCCGGCTGTTCGCCGTCGACCACGGCAGCGCCAGCGTCACGTCCGCCTGCGAGACCTCGATGTCGACATCTTCCTCGTAGGTCCCGGCACGCGGCGTGGCGATGCCCGCCTTCGGCTCGTAGGCGAACTGGAACCGCGCGACCTCGAAACGCTCCGGGCGTAGCGATAGCTGGGCACGGGCCGCGGGGGCGACGAGTAGCAGCGCGAGCACGGCGCACACCGGAGTGAAACGAACGACGCGTCGAGCCATCGGGGTCCCTCCGCGAACGCCGGCGGGACCGGCGATCGGCGTGGCAGGCCGTGGGATCTCCGGGTGCCCGCGCGCCGCGCGGGATGTGCGACCGTGCAACGGTGCATGCGATGGACGCGACGACCGCGGGATGCTGAATTCTGCGCCGCGGTCCGAGGGCTGTCAACCGGCCAGTGGCGCGGACGGGGCGCCCGGGGACGGAGCGCGAGTCCGCGCACTCGCCGACAACCGTCACATCCCCACGATGTAGATTACCTCCGCCGGCCCGAGCTGCAGCCTGTCCGCCGGCGACACCATCTCCCCGTCCCGCTCGTCGAACGGCCTGAGAAGCCGCGCCGACCCGGTGAGGATGTCGTGCGGCAGCTCCGGCGCCTGCGCCGCGTCCGCGCGCGTGTTGACCACGATCCACGCCGCGGCACCGTCGCCACGTTTCTCGAGCAGCAACACCGGATCGCCGGGCGTCGAGCGCAGCGCGGCGGTCTCGGCGCCGAGCACCGGGTGTGCGCGCTTCATGGCGTGGGTGCGGGCGACGAAGGCGCCGAGGTCGTCAGCCGGCTCCTCCCAGTCCTCCGCACGCGTCTTCGCCACGTCGAGGGGGCGGGAGAAGCCGTACTCGTAGCCGACCGGCATCATGACGCCGGTCGCGAAGGCGGCGGCGAAGGCATAGCGCTGCCGCTGCAGCGCCGCCGAGCCGCCGGTCTCGGCCCACAGGCGGGGCGTGTCGTGCGACTCGGGAAAGCTCACCGACGGCGCCAGCGAGGCGTGCGCCTGCTGCTGCTCGAGGCACCACGGCTCCACGTAGTCCCACCACTTCGAGCTGTTGAAGATGAAGTCGAAGCCGGCCGGCCGCAGGGCGTCGATCTGCTCGAGGCGGGCGCCGAGGGTCTCGGCGAAGAACAGGACCTGCTCACCGGCCTCCTCGCGGGCGGCGGCGATCAGCCGCTGCCAGAGCGCCGCCGGCACGTGATAGGCGGCGTCGCACCGGAAGCCGCGAAATCCGAGACGCGCGTAGCGCCGCACCAGCCCCTCGAGATGAGCCCAGAGCCCCTCACGATCGGCACTCCCGGCGTGATCGAGCTCGGCCAGATCGCCCCAGACGGTGACGTTGCGCGCGTCGGCCGGATCGATGGCGCTCGGGCTCTTGACCTCACCCGCCGCGTCGCGCGCGTACCACTCCGGATGCTCGCGCACCAGGTGCGCGTCGCGCGCCGTGTGGTTGACGACCAGGTCCATCATCGGCGACAGCCCGAGGGCACGGATCTCGGTGACGATGTCGCCGAGCAGACCGATGCCGCCGTCGCCGCGCAGCGTGTCCTCGTAGTGGTGGTCGGGATGGTCGGGCGGCAGGAGCAGCGGATCGACGCGGCCATAGTCCTTGACCGCGTACATGCTCCCCGAGAAGCCCGGATAGTGGAACGGGTTCAGATAGAGCCAGTCGAAGCCCATGTCGCGCGCGCGGGCGGCATGCGCCGGCCAGCGCGTCATGACGCCGGCCAGGCGCGGGAAGAGATTGTAGATGAGCGGCGCACGCGGCGACCGGGGCGATGGCGAGTCCGGCGACGCCGGTGGCGGGGACGCTGGCGGCATGCGGTCAGGGCTCCTTCCGTTGCGGCCACAGCCTACGTGACGCCCGGGCGCCGTTCAACCGCCGGTCGGTCGCGACCCCGTTGCGGCCGGCACGCCGACGGCGTATCGTCGCGCTTCGCCCCCGCGGCCGCCGCGCCACGCACGACGTCAAGCGCACGCCATGAACACGACGACCGTCTCCTTCGATCCGGCCCCGCTCATCGCCACCGAGCTCGAGCTGCCCGCCCCGCGGGTCGCCGCCACGATGCGCCTCCTCGCCGACGGCAACACGGTGCCGTTCGTCGCCCGCTACCGCAAGGAGGTCACCGGCGGTCTCGATGAGGTGGCGATCCGCTCGATCCAGGAGCGCGGCGCCTACCTGGCCGATCTCGAGCAGCGCCGCCGGACCGTGCTGGCGTCGATCGAGGAGCAGGGCAAGCTGACCGCCGAGCTCCGCCGGCAGATCGCCGCCTGCACGACCAAGGCGGCGCTCGAGGACCTCTATCTGCCGTTCCGGCCCCGGCGTCGCACGCGCGCCACGATCGCCCGCGAGCGCGGCCTGGAGCCGCTGGCCGCGCGCCTGTGGACGCTGCCCGACGCGGGCGATCCGGAGGCCTGTGCGGCGCGCTGCGTCGATCCGGAGCGCGGGGTCGCCGACCACGCCGCGGCGCTCCAGGGCGCGCGCGACATCGTCGCCGAGTGGGTCTCCGAGCAGGCGGCAGTCCGTACCCTCGTCCGCCGCACGATGCAGGAGCGCGGCCAGCTGGTGGCGACCGCCGATCCCGCCCGGACGACCCGTCCGACCAAGTTCGAGCAGTACTACGACCATCGCGAGCGCCTCCGGGGCATGCCGTCGCATCGCTTCCTGGCCATGCGCCGTGGCGAGCGCGAGGGCGTCCTGCACCTCCGCGTCGAGGTCGACGAGGAGCGCTTGCAGGCCGCCATCCTCGAGCTCCTGCACTTCCGGCCGCGGTCGCCGTTCGCCGCCCACTTCGAGGTGGCGGTCGTGGACGCGCTCGGCCGTCTTCTGCTGCCGTCGGTCGAGACCGAGGTCCGGGCCGAGGCCAAGCTCGCCGCCGATCGCGAGGCGGTGGAGGTCTTCGCCGAGAACCTCGAGAACCTGCTCCT
Organism: Candidatus Eiseniibacteriota bacterium; assembly: GCA_050115055.1. Lineage (GTDB taxonomy): Bacteria > Eisenbacteria > RBG-16-71-46 > CAVPCR01 > CBDCWB01 > JASFRE01. Next base: position 16,456 of record JASFRE010000022.1, read on the forward strand.
CGCCCCGCCGCTCGGCGCGCGCCCGGTCGTCGGCATCGACCCCGGCATCCGCACCGGCTCGAAGTGCGCGAGCGTCGACGCCAGCGGCCGTTATCTCGACCACATCACGATCTTCGCGGGGCAGGGGCGCGAGCGCCAGGCGGCGGCGCGGTGCGATCTGGCGGCGTTCATCGCCCGTCAACGGCCGGCCGCGATCGCGATCGGCAACGGCACCGGTGGGCGCGAGACGGAAGCACTCGTGCGCCGTCTGCTACGCGAGGAGGTGACCGGCGAGCCGGCGTTCGACGGCATCGTCGTCGTGCAGGTCAACGAGGCCGGGGCGAGTGTGTACTCGGCCTCGGAGGTGGCGCGCGAGGAGTTCCCCGACCTCGACCTGACGATCCGCGGCGCCATCTCGATCGCCCGCCGCCTGCAGGATCCGCTGGCCGAGCTGGTGAAGATCGACCCCAAGTCGATCGGCGTCGGCCAGTACCAGCACGACGTTCACCAGCCGCTCCTGGCGCGCAAGCTGGCCGAGGTCGTCGAGAGCTGCGTCAACCGGGTCGGCGTCGAGCTCGCGACCGCCAGCGCGGCGTTGCTCGCCCATGTCGCCGGCATCGGCCCGCGGCTGGCGCACGCCATCGTCGCCCACCGCGAGGTGCACGGCGTCTTCCGGAGCCGGCGGGAGCTGCTCCGGGTGAACGGCCTCGGGCCGCGGTCCTTCGAGCAGGCGGCCGGCTTCCTGCGGCTCCGCGACGGCGAGCATCCGCTCGACGCGTCCGCCGTGCACCCGGAGCGCTACGCGCTGGTCGAACGCATGGCCTCGGACCTCGGCGCGCCGCTCGCCACACTGGTCGGCAGCGCCGAGCTGGCCGGGCGGATCGATCTCCGCCGCTACGTCGGCAAGGACGTCGGCGAGCCGACCCTGCGCGATATCCTGGCCGAGCTCGAGCGACCGGGCCGCGACCCGCGCGCCGCCTTCGAGCCGCCGCGCTTTCGCGACGACGTGCAGACCATGGAGGACCTCAGGGCGGGCATGGAGCTCGAGGGCGTGGTGACCAACGTCACCGCCTTCGGCGCGTTCGTCGACCTCGGTGTGCACCAGGACGGGCTCGTGCACATCTCGGAGCTCGCCGATCGCTTCGTCCGCGACCCGCACGAGGTGGTGCGGGTCGGCCAGACGATCCAGGTCCGTGTCCTCGGCGTCGACCTCGACCGCCGCCGCATCGCCCTGAGCGCGCGCTCTGGGCGGCGCTGACGGTGGCGGCGCGCCACCGCGCGGCGTCGGCCCGGCGTCCTCAGTCGACCAGCCAGGAGCGCGGATCGACGGCCTCCGCGCCCTGGCGGATCTCGAAGTGGAGCATCGTCCCCTTCAGCGAGCCGGTCTGTCCGACCGTGCCGATCACGTCGCCGCTCCGGAGAGTCTGGCCCATCTCGACCTGGATCGACGCGGCGTGGGCGTAGAACGTGTAGTAGCCGTCGCCGTGATCGACGATGACCGAGTACCCGTAGCCGTTCAGCCAGTCCTTGAGGATCACGCGGCCGTCGGCCACCACGCGAAACGGGGTGCCGGCCGCCGCACCGATGTCGATACCGTTGTTGCGCGTGAACAGCGGCCGCTTGTCCGGCCGCGTCACGCCCGGTACGCCCTTCAGCTTGCCGCGCACCGGCCAGGGCAGCAGGCCGCGGTTGTCGGCGAAGGGCCCGCGCACCGGGATGAAGGCACCGGCCGCCCGCCGCCGCTCCTCGAGGCGACGGATGACCTCCGTGAGCTCCGTCTCGGCGGCGGCGAGCTCGGCGACCGCCGACTCGCGCGCGCGGCGCTCGGTGCGAATACGCTCCAGGTGATCGCGACGCTCGCGCTCCAGCGCGCCGAGACGCCGGCGTTCGGCGTCCTTCTCCGTGCGCACCTGCTGCACGTCGAGCCGCCGTCGCTCGACCTCCTGGCGGGCCGCGACGAGCTCCTCGCGCGAGGCGGCGATCTCGCCCATCAGCCGTTTCTCCTCGTCGGCCAGGCGCATCATCATGTCGACCTGCCGGAAGAGGTCGGGCAGCGAGGCGGAGGCGAAGGCCACCTCGAGCAGGTTCGGCCGGCCGCGCTTGTACATCTCGCGCACCCGCGCGCCGAGGCGGTCGCGACTGGCGTCCAGGTCGGCCTGCAGGGCGTTGATCTCGAGCGCCAGCTCCGTCAGGCGGCGGGCGAGCGCCTGCTCCTGTGCCTCGAGCGTGCGCAGGAAGCGCTCGAGGACCGTCGCCTGCTTGTCGATGCTGCCGAGCTCGGCGACCACGGCGCTCTCGCGGCCCCCGAGGTCGCGCGCCTCGCGGCGGGCCGCCTCGAGCTCCTGGCGGATGCGCTCGAGCTCCTCGGTGCGGCTCCGGATCTCGTCGGCCGTCGAGGCGGCGGCGGGCGGCACGAGGGGCCCGACACC
>JASFRE010000023.1:0-18581 GCA_050115055.1 Candidatus Eiseniibacteriota bacterium
AGGTCCAGGTCCGCGTCGCCATCGGCATCACCCCAGGCCAGACTCGCGGTGTCGCCGGTACCGAACTCCGGAACGCCGATGAAGGTGCCGTCGCCCTGATTCACGTAGAGCTGGTTCGGCCCGGCGGTACCGAAGCCACCGTAGCCGACCGCCAGATCGGGATCCGAGTCGCCGTCGTAGTCCCCCCAGGCGAGGGTCGCGGTCCGCCCCATGCCGAACTCGGCGCGCTCCTCGAACGTCCCGTCGCCCTGGTTCAGGTAGAGCCGGTTCTGCTCCTCCGAACCGATGAGCCCGTTGCCAACCGCGACGTCCGCATCACCATCGCCGTCGCAGTCGGCCCAGGCCATCGAGGTCGAGAAACCGGTCCCGAACCGCGGGACGCCGGTGAAGTGCGCGGCACCGTCGTTCAGATACAGCATGTTCTGCTGGCCGTAGCCGTTGGCGACCGCAACGTCCAGATCCCCGTCGGCATCGACGTCCACCCAGACCACCGCGAAGGTGGCGCCGCCCCCGAACGCATCCTGGCCGGTCCAGGTGCCGTCCCCGTTGTTCACGAAGAGCTGGTTCGTCTCGTTGAAGTTGCCGACCGCCAGGTCGAGGTCGCCGTCGCCGTCGGCGTCGCCCCAGGCGGTCGGGATCGTGTGGCGATTGCCGAACTCCGGTTCCTCGATGAACGCCGCATCCACACCCTCGGCGGTGCTGACCACCAGCGCCATGCCGAGCGCGAGCCGTGCGACGCCGCCGGCCGGGACCCTGCGGAATCCATGGTCCATGCTGCCAAACCTCCCCCTACCCGGGACTGCCCGGGGTCGCATCCGCTGCAGTCATTTCTGGAAAGCATTTCTAGAAATATAATAGAGATCAACCGACCCCATGTCAAGCCTCGGATCATCCGATATCACACAGAAAATGAATGACTTAATCGCATGGACCCGCTCGCCCGGACATGCTAGGATCATTTCTAGAAACCATCGCGGCGTAGGATCCAGACGCCGGCTGCATCCGCTCGACACGGCTCGGGGCGCCGCGGTCCCGGACCGCACTCCACGAGATCGCGGGATGTCACGGACCCATCACCCCCCGACCAGCTTGCCACCGGCCTTCGGGCCGATCTGGCGGGCGCTCGACGCGGCCGACCGCGCGAGCGCCTCGCGCCAGGCGCTGGCGGCCCAATTCGGGGTGTCGACAGGCACGCTGCAGCGCATCCTGGTCGATGGTGACGTTCCGGACCTGGCCCGCTCGCGCAACAAGCGCATCGTGCACTCCTGGGTACGGATCCTCGCCCGCCTCGCACGGCAAACCGGTCACGACGCGCGGCGCTGGATCGAGGCAGTCGGCATCGTCTGGGACCCGACGATCGCCTCCATCGTCGACCGCACGCTGCGCACCGCGCCGGGGCGCCAGCCACGCGGCGCCCCCGCGGTGGGAGTGCCACCGCCGCCTCGCGCGGCGCCGCAGGCCGTCCCGGCGCTCGGCGCCATCGCCGCGCCATGGCCCGACCTGGTGACCGCCGCCATCGCCACACCGCTCGGCGAACCGCTCACGGACACGAGCGCATCGGCGGCGTCGATGACCTTCCTGACCCGGCTCGCGACGCGCACCATCGGTGCCGTGTCGCCCTCGAGCCGCGTGCGCTGCGTGCCGATGCTCGAGCACGAGCTGGTGGCATCACTGCGCACACCGTCCAGCGGCATTGACCTGGGTGTGGGCATCACGGTCAGCGTGGCGCGCCGCCGTTCCGGGCTCGACCTCCTGGCGATCCCGGGCTGGCGCGCGGGGGGCGACGCCGTGTCGCTCGCGATCGGCGACGCCGGCGGTCGCGAGCCGCCGGTCTGGTCCCGCCTGGTGGCGCACGTCGACCCCACGACGCGACTGGCCACTGATCTCGAGGTGCTGCACGACTACCTCCGCGGGCAGTGCGGCATCCCCACGGAGCACCTGCTGCTCCACGAGGCCGCCTCGGTCACCGAGCTCGCGGCGGCCTGCCGTCACGCCGCGGAGGGCCTGCGCTCGGGCCGCCTGGTGTTCGTCGGCCGCCCCGCGACCTGCGCCGGGGTCCGCGCCGCATGGGAGCTCGAACCGGACGCCGCCGGCTGGCGGATCGAGAGCGTGCGCGACGCCCGCCAGCAGGTCCCGCGATACGGTCTCGGCCTCGGCATTCCGGCATCCCGTGCGAGCTGGAGACAGCACCTTGCCGCCGCCCTCGAGGAGGAGCTTCTCGGCAGCTGCGCCGCCGACACGGCGCGCCTCTACGCCGAGCAACTCACGGCCACCACGCGGCGTGCGATCGCCCTGGCGATGCCGGGAGCGCCTCCAGCGGCGGCGCCACCGGCGGTCACGCCGCCATCCCCGGGCGGCTGGCGGCTCGCCGCCTTCGACACCGGCGACGACACGTTCGCCGGCGCACTCGTGCACGAGACGCTGCGGCTCCTGCGCGAGTCGGTCGTCACCCTCCTCGCGACCACCGGCGTCCCCGAGGAGGGCGCCGGCCTCGGCCCGCGCGCCAGCGAGCTCGCCGCCGAGCATGCCCGCCGCCTGCTGCCCCGGCGCTGGCACGCCGAGCTCGAACGCCGGCGCGGCGTCTCCACGGTCCACGCCAGCCATCACTGCCACTCCTGTTCGGTGTCGCTCGATGACCCGGCGCATCGCGGCGCCGCCGACCGCTTCTGTCGCTTCTGCGCCGACGACGCGGGGCGACTGCGCGCGCACGACGATGTCCGGCGGCTGATCGCCGGCTGGATGCAGGGATGGCAGGCGGAGCTTGGCGACGACGAGGCGCTGCGACGGGCCGGGCGCTTCATGGATGCCATGCCCGCCTGGAGCGTCAACTGACCGGCACACCCTCCGGGGTTCCGGTCACCCGGCCCGCGCTTCGCTCTTGACGCGGCGAGCACCTCTGCGCGACACTGGGAGTGCAGTGTCGATGGTCGATCGGCGGCATGCGCCGATCCCGGCCCCCTACCACTGGCTCGAATCCCCGAGAGGAGGCGCAGATGTCGTACATGGCCACCGCGATCGAGGCCACTGCCGCCTCCGATCCCGCCTGCTGAGGCTCCTCCGCCGATCCGTTTCGCCGGTCCGATCGAGCCGACCGAACGCGCCGATCTGATCGAGCCCCTGGAACACCCGCGGATTCCTGCTCTCGCGCGCGGCATCGTGCGGCATGGCCCGTCCCGTCTCCGCCGCGTTGCACGCCCGACGTTGTCGACGTGCGTGCGACCCCGTGACGAGTGATTTCGTGCCATGGAGAATCCGCATCGTGCAGACATTGAACGCACTGGGCTGGTCGGACCGCTGGCAGGCAGCACTCGGCCAGCTCGATGACGGCCGGCTCGTGCCGGCCCGCATCAGCGAGGAACACCGGGACCGGTACCGTGCCCTGGGTGACGGCACCGTCTGGACCGCCACGCTACCCGGAGCACTACGGCATCGCGCCGCGGACCGTGCCGAGCTGCCGGCGGTCGGCGACTGGGTGGCACTCAGACCGGGCAGCGCCATGCCCGGCCCCGACGGCGTCGGCGAGGCGACGATCGTGGCCGTCCTGCCGCGTCGTTCGGCCATCGTCCGCAAGCAGGCGGGGGTCGAGACCGCCGTGCAGGTGCTGGCCGCCAATCTCGACACGATCTTCCTGGTGACCGATACCGGCGACGACTTCAACGTGCGGCGGATCGAACGCATGCTGGCGGTCATCTGGGAGAGCGGCGCCTCGCCGGTGCTGCTGCTCAACAAGGTCGACCTGTGCGAGGACGCCGTACGGTTCGTCGACGAGGCGGCGGCAGTGGCGCTGGGCGTGCCGATCCACCCGCTGAGCGCCCTGCGCGGCGACGGCGTCGAGGCCATCACACCCTACGTCGCCGAGGGGCGCTCGATCGCGCTGATCGGCTCATCGGGAGTCGGCAAGTCCACCCTCGTCAACCTCCTCGCCGGCCTCCCCCTCATGGAGGTGCATGAGATCCGCGCCGGCGATGGTCGTGGTCGACACACGACCACGCACCGCCAGCTTCTCGTGCTGCCGCGCGGCGGCGTGCTGATCGACACGCCCGGCATGCGCGAGGTGGCACTGTGGTCGGCCGGTGACGGCGTCGGAGCCACCTTCGCCGACATCGAGGAGCTGGCCGACCGCTGTCATTTCGCCGACTGCCGGCACGACAGCGAGCCGGGATGTGCCGTCCTGGAGGCGGTCGAGTCCGGGGCGCTCGATGCCGGTCGCCTCGCGAGCTATCGCAAGCTGCAGCGCGAGGTCGCGTTTCTCGAGCGGCAGCGGGACCACCGGGCACGGCGCGAGGAGCAGCGACGCTGGCGGTCGATCACGCGCTCGATGCGGCAGTGGTCGCGACAGCGGGGCCGCTAGCCTCGTTCGAGAGCTGCGGGCGACCTCTGCAGCACCCCGCGCCCGTCACGCGCGCGCACCGCCCACCGGGTGGACGCAGTGCGTTCGCACGGGGCGAAACTCGATCAGGCCGATGGCCGTGACCGTGAAGGGCCCCGGTACGCCGACCGCGTGGCAGACGTCGATCGCCGCCGACCGCCCGGCGGCATCGACATCGATCGCCACCGTGCAGTGCGGGAACCAGCGTCCCGGGCGGTAGTACGCCAGGCAGGCCGCGTCGAGGTGCGCGAAACAACCGTGGTAGCGCGCGTGGAGGGAGAGCAGCTCGCTCGTCACGACCGGCGAGGTGAAGACCACGCCCTCCTCGCCTGGAAAGGTGCCGAACGCCCCGAGGAGGGACGACAGGTCGGGCACCGTGGTGGCGAATCGGCGCAGCGCCTCGCAGACCGGGGCCGGGTCCAGCCGGTCGTAGACCGCCAGGCTCAGGTGGGGGCGCGCGCCGATCGTCGCCATCACGTCGTTGACGCCCGCGTCGGCCAGCCGCTGCCAGAGGCCGCGGACCCGCGTCTCGGCGGCGGCGTCGAAGTAGAGCTCGACCGCGTATCCCCTGGCTCCCATCGTCCGTCTCCCGCGCGCGGCCACCGGACCGCTCAGTCGTTCGTCCGGTCGCCAGCCGCCCCCTCAGCTCACGCGCCGGCCGGGCCATGCGGCCGCCACCCCCCGAGCCAGCGGCGCACTGCGGTGGCCGCCGCGCGCCGCAGCGCCTCCCGAGTACGGCCCGGATCGAGCGTCGTGGGGACCACGTCGCCTGCACCCAGCGCCACCCAGCCCGCCAGCGGTTCGGGGACCAGCGCCTCGGCGCCGCCTGCCGCCTGACCGACCAGCGCCACGGCGGGGACGCCGGCGCGGCGCGCCACGACCGCCACTGCGTACGGCGCCTTGCCGCGCGCGGTCTGTGCATCGAGCCGTCCCTCGCCGGTGAGGACGAGGTCCGCACCACGCACCAGGTCCGCGACGCCGAGTGCCTCCAGCAGGCGCTCGGCGCCGCGCTCCAGCCGCGCACCGACGGCGGCGGCGAGACCGAAGCCGACACCGCCGCCGGCCCCACTGCCCGGCACCTCTGGATCCACGGCCGGGAAACAGGCGGCGAGCCGCCTGAGCCCGCGGTCGAGGGCCTCGACCTGCTCGGGCGTGGATCCCTTCTGCGGCGCGTAGACGCTGGCCGCACCCGACGGTCCGTGGAGCGGGTTATCGACGTCGCACAGCACCTCGACCTGGAGGCCGGCGAGCGGCGGACGTCCGAGCGCGCCGATCTCGATGCGCACGAGGCCGGCAAGGTGTGCACCGGTGACGGGGACCGTGATCGCGCCACCCGCCTCGTGAAAGACCGCGCCCAGCACCTGCAGCAGGCCGGCACCGCCGTCGCAGGAAGCGCTGCCACCGGCGCCGATCAGCAGCCGTCGCGCGCCGTCGTCGACCGCGCACCGGACGAGCTCGCCGACCCCCGCCGTCGTCATGCGACCTGGATCGCGGGCTTCGCGGGGCACCAGCGCCAGCCCCGCCGCCGCCGCCATCTCGATCGCCGCCGCGGTGCCGTCGCGTTGCCGTGCCCAGGTCGCGACGATCGGCGTCCCGCACGGTCCTGTCACCCGGCTGCGACGCGCCTCCCACGCTCCGGTGCTAAGGAGCGCCGCCACCGTACCCTCGCCGCCGTCGGCCACCGGGCAGAGCACGGTCTCGGCGGCAGGTCTCGCGAGGCGCACGCCGTCCGCGATCGCCTCGGCGACGTCGACGGCGTCCAGACACTCCTTGAATCCCTGCGGCGCGATGACGACACGCGGCGCCACGTCGCCCCTCCTCGCAGGCGTCCGTCCGGCGCCGGGTGGCGACACCGGCGTTGACCTGCGCTACCATCCGGCACCGAACCGTCGCCTGACACCGCGCACGCGCAGCATCGGAGCCTCACGCACCGGCGCTCTGGTGCCGGAGTGGCATCGTGAGCCCACGACACCACGACTTGGGATCGCCCGGGGGTCGCCCCAGATGACGCACGACGCACGCTACCAGCTTCGAGTCCCGCCTGCCATCCCGGCCGCGGACCGGCCGCTCATGCCCACCCGTCGGTCGTCGGAAGCACCGCACCTCCGGCCGTCGAACATCCTGCCCGGTGCGCTGCGGGTCTTGCTGGTCGGCGTTGTCCTGGCAATCCCGGGACGCTCGACCGCGCAGATCGTCAACACGCTGTCCGGGTTCGATGGTGACGGTACGAGGTGGAGCGGCCAGATCGGAGCGACCTTCAGTGTGAGCGGCGGCAACACGGAGGTGCGCAAGCTGGGCGGTCACGTCCGCGTGCAGTGGCTGGAGGGCCGGCATCGCGTGCGTCTGCTGGGCGAGGCCACGCGCGAGTCGGCCGCTGGCGAGCGCACCGCCGAGCGCAGCATGGCTCACCTGCGACACAACCTGCGCCTCGCCCCCTGGCTGTCGACGCTCACCTTCTCACAGATCCAGCGCAATCCCTTCCAGGATCTGAGGACGCGCCTCCTGGTCGGGGCCGGGTTCCGCTTCGATCTGCTTGACCGCGAGGCGGTGACGCTGGCCATGGGTGCCGCGCACATGGTCGAGCTGGAGGAGACCGAGAGCGGCGACGGATTCGCTACCGTCCAGCGCCTGTCGCTCTTCGTCGCCCACCACCTCGAGCTGCCGTCCGGCGCCAGTCTGGACGCGCAGAGCTTCGTCCAGCCGCTCTGGTCACGTCCGGCTGATCTGCGCGCCACCGGTGCGCTGGCGCTCGGAGCCCGTTTCGTCGGTCCGCTCCATCTCGTGCAGGTGGCCAAGATCGAGTACGACGCCGAGCCTCCCGAGGGGGTCGAGACCACCGACTGGGAACTGGAAACGGCTTTCGCCCTCCGCTTCTGATCCCGGCCTGGCTGGCTCGGCCGGTCCAACTGGTTCGGCCGGTCCAACTGGCTCGGCGGGTCCAACTGCCCGGTTCCGCAGCCTCCGTCGCCATCGTGCGGTCGCCGACCGCGACGCGTCAGTCGCCCGCCAAGCGGGCGGATCAGTCCCCGTCGTCGCGCTCGAACATGCCCCGGACGCGCCGCCGTCCGTCGCGCAGGTGCCAGCGCCCTCCCAGCATGACGTCGGTCAGGCGACCGTCGTCATCGACGACCAGGAGATCCGCATCCTGGCCGGCATCGATCCGTCCCTTGCGCGGTAGCGAGAACACGCGGGACGGGTGCAGGGTCAGCGGCGCCAGCGCCTGCTCCCAGGCGACGCCCTCGCGTCGCAACTGCCCGAGCGTCTCGAGCAGGGTGGCGGGCGTGCCGACTCCCATGCCGGTAACACGCCCCGAATCGTCGAACCGCGGTAGCGAACCGCCCGCATCCGAGCTCACGGTGAGCCGCTCGAACGGGACGTCGCTGTCGAGCATGCGCACGACCGCATCGGCGGCCGTGAGCGCCGTACCCGGGTGGCGTACGGGGAACGCCGTGACGTCGATCGGACAGCCCTGCCGCGCCAGCGCCATGGCCTCCTCGAACAGGGCGGGAGTGCGATTGACGTGCGTGGGGTGGAGGATGCGAGGTGGCAGCTCGGTGCTCTCCAGCACGGCGCGCACCGGCTCCAGGCCGGCGGCGCCGCTGCCGACGTGCAGATGGACGGTCCCGGCCTTGCCGGCCAGCATGCCGCCCAGGTAGCTCTCGCTGGCGACGCGTGCCAGCTCGTCGACGGTCGGCTGGCTCGACCGCCGGTCGCTGATCGCCACCTCGCCAAGACCGAGGATCCGGTCGACGAACACGATGTCGTCGCGAATCGAGCCGGTCAGCGTCCGTGCCGGAAGGTGGTAGCCGCCGGTCAGGCAGTAGGCGTCGAGCCCCTCGGCGACCAGACCGCGTGCGGTCGCCACGAGGGAGGCGGTGTCCCGGGTCACGTCGTCGGTGCCGAGCATGCCGATGACCGTCGTCACGCCGGCCGCGGTCAGGGTGCCGAGCGCGAGCGGCGGCACCCGGCTCGCAGGGCCGGCCTCGCCGCCCCCACCCGTCAGGTGCACGTGGCAATCGACGAGTCCCGGGCAGAGATGACGCCCCTCGAGATCGGTGCACTGGCGGAGAACGCTGGCCGGGACGCCGGGGTCGCGTTCGCCGATCCACAGCACGCGCCCACCCCCGACGAGCAGCGCACGCCGTCCGAGCGGAGCCGGCGCGTGCACCTCGGCGTTGACGATGAGCTCGAGCAAGGGATCGAGACCTTTCGAGGGAACCGGTGGATCCGGTGGATCGTCCATGGCGACCTTCCATCACGATCGTCCATGGCGACCTGATGACGGGCGGCGGGTCGTCCGCGCCAGGCGCGAGCGTCCGGCCGGCTCGACAATGTGGAATGGTATCATGGCCGCCAGGCCGGACGCCGCCACCAGTGCGTCGCCCGCTTGCCGCCCCCATGGAACCTGGAGTCGCTCCGTGTCACACGAGTCGGACAGCGAGCCCGCCCCGCCGCTGCTCTGCACGACGCCCCGCCACTGGGCCGAGCTCGCCGCCGCGCGGCTGCCGGTCTTCCTGGCCGATCATGCGGTCTGCGAACAGCAGGCGGCACTGAACGCGCTCGCCCTGATCGGGCAGTACCCGGCGGATGCCGAGCTGGTCGAGCGCCTGACGGCGCTCGCCATCGAGGAGACGCACCACCTGCGCCGCGTCGCCGCGCTGCTCCACGCCCGCGGTCTGGCGATCGGTGGCAAGCGCGCCAATGCCTGGGTGCAGGCACTCCGTACTCACATCCGCGCCGGCGGCGGGCCGGAGCTCCGCATGGACCGCCTGCTGGTGGCGGCCCTCATCGAGGCACGCAGCTCCGAGCGCTTCGCGCGGCTTCGCGAGGTACTGACCGCCATGACGGCGCGGGACGCGCGGCGCGACCCTGCGGACGGTACGGGCGTTCCGGAGGCGGCTGCCTCCGACCTGGCGCGCGCCGTCGTCGAGCTCCTCGACGACCTGGCGCCGGCCGAGGAGCGTCACTGGCAGATGTTCCACGCGCTGGCGGCACGCGACGTGGCGCCGGCGCGCTTCGCGCACCGCTGGCGCGAGTGGCTGGAGATCGAGCGCGATCTGGCGGCGACGACCGGGGTCGCACCGACGGTGCACGGCTGAGCTGCGGTGTGGCGCGACCAGGCAGGCGCGGCGCGACCAGGCAGGATCCGGCGCTCCCACCCGGCCCGGAGCACGGAGATCGACCCGACGGCCGGGCGTGCGGCCCGGCCTCAGCGAATCAGGCGGCGCCGCATCAGCACGATTGCCAGCGCCGCGACGAGTACCGTCACCAGCGCCAGGTAGAGCAGGCTCCACCCCCAGCCAGGCGGAGTCCGACCGAGGCAGGCGCCGCGCACCAGGAACGACACGTGCGTCAGCGGCAACGCGTGCGCCACGCCCATCGCCCACCGCGGCAGGATGTCGACCGGGAAGAAGGTGCCGCTGAACAGGAACATCGGGAAGACCAGGACGAAGATCGGCAGGTTGAAGGTGTCGATCTTCGGGCAGATCGCGGTCGTGATCAGACCGAGCGCCGAGAATAGCAGGCCACCGGCCGCCGCCAGCGGTACGACCAGCAGACCGTACGGCCAGGCGATCAGTCCGAACAGGCTCATCATGCCCAGCATCAGCGTCGCCGCCAGCACCGACTTGGTGCCGCCCCAGAGCCACTCGCCGGCGATCACGTCCTCGACCAGGAGCGGCGTGGCGATCATGGCGTCGAATGTGCGCTGGTAGTACATGCGCACGAAGGACGAGTAGGTGGTCTCGAAGTAGGCCCAGAACATGATCGCGACCGCGATGACGCCCGGCACCATGAACTCCAGATACGGGATCTCCTCGCCCTGGTAGGTGACGACCCCGATCAGGCTGCCGAGGCCCAGCCCGAAGGCGAGCACGTAGAGCACCGGCTCGAGGAGCGGCGGGATGAAGTTCGTCTTCCAGGTCGTGAGGAAGACGTCGGCGTCGCGCTGCCAGACGCGCCAGGCGCGCCGCGAGACGTTGCGGAACAGGTTCAGGTCACCGGATCGCATGACGTGTTCCTCCGGTCTCACTCGCGCAGCGTGCGCCCGGCGCGCCGCAGGAAGACGTCCTCGAGCGTCGCGTGCCGGAGCAGATGCTGCTGGCCCGGGAAACGCGCAGCGATCGCGGTCGACACCTCACGTCCGTCGGGGTCGTAGACCAGGAGCCGGCTCCCGGCCTCCTCGACCGGCCAGCCGGCGTCGTCGATGAACTGCCGGAGGCCCTCCTCGAGCTCCCAGAGTTCCACCACCTCGCGCCCCACCTCACGGCGGATGAGCTCGGTGGGCGCGCCCTCGAGCAGGATCGCGCCGCCGTCCATCAGCACGACGCGGTCGCAGAGGCGGCTCGCCTCCTCCATGTAGTGCGTGGTGATGAGGACGGTCAGCCCGGCGGCCTGCAGGGCCTGCACCCGGTCCCAGATCAGGTGCCGCGCCTGCGGGTCGAGGCCGGTCGTCGGCTCGTCGAGCACCAGGAGACGCGGACGGTTGATCATCGAGCGCGCCAGCACCAGCCGCCGGCGCATGCCGCCCGACAGCTCGTCGATCGCCGCCCGCGCCTTGTCGGCGAGCTGCATCATGTCGAGCAGCGCATCGGCGCGACGTTCGATCTCGGCCCGCGGCAGATCGTAGTAGCGACCGAAGACCAGCAGGTTGCGACGGACCGAGAAGTCGGGATCGAGGTTGTTCTCCTGCGGACAGATGCCGAGCAGCGCCTTGACGGCGCGCGGCTCGCTGACGACATCGAGTCCGAAGACTCGCGCGGTGCCGCCGGAGATCGGCGTGAAGCAGGTGATCATCCGCACGGTCGTCGTCTTGCCGGCTCCGTTCGGGCCGAGCAGCCCGACGCACTCCCCGGAGGAGACCTCGAGATCGATGCCGTCGACCGCGACCAGGGAGCCGTAGCGCTTGGTCAGGCCGCGCGCCTCGATCGGCGGCGGATCGTGCGGATCGGCCGGCAGGGGCGTCCACGCGCCGCTCACGCCGCGTTCTCTCCGAGCAGCTCGAGCACGACGGGGGTCAGCGCCTCGAGGCGGTCCAGCCCGGCCGCCGCACGGTGGGCGTCGCGACCGAACAGCACCATGGGTACCGCGTTGGCGGTGTGCGTCTTGACCGACAGGTCCTCGATGTTGCCGTGATCGCTGCAGAGCACCAGGGTCGTCGTGGTGCCGTCGATGGCGGCGAGTGCGCTCACCAGCATGCGATCGAGCTTCCGGAGCTCGCGATCCGCCCACGCACGGTCCTGCGCGTGCCCGGCGCGATCGGTCTGGAAGAACTCGAACAGGGTCAGATGGTGGCTGGCGGCGACCCCTGCCAGGATCTCCCCCGCCTGCTCGGGAGTGCGTCGCGGCAGGTCGAAGCCGGCCGATGATGCGGAGTCGTGCGTCACGTCCTGGTAGACGGCGTGCCCGGCGCACAGGTCGTCGAAGCTCCGGAACGGCAGACCCGCCGCACGGTTCGTCCAGGTCGTGACGCTCAGCCGCCGCTCCCAGACCGCCTCGCCGAGTTCGAAGAAGCGCGGTCGGAAGGCGTTCAGGAAGGTGGCCTGGCCGCCGCGCTCGACGACCCGCCGCAGCAGCGACCGCCGGGCGATCAGGTCGCGCAGCTCCCGGGTCGGGAAGCCGAACACGTGACGTCCGGCGACCCGGGCGGCGTTGGTGCCGGTGAAGAGCGTCGTCTGGCCAGTGGCGCTCTGCGGCAACCCCGGCATGCCGAGCGACGCGTCGGCCGCCACCGCACAGCCGTCGTGCGGCAGCGGCCGGTGGCGCTCGATCTCCGGCGCTCCCCAGAGGCCGAGGATCTCGAGCTCCGGCGCCAGGAGCGGATTCACGGCCGCGTCGGCCGCGCCCAGCCCGAGACCGTCGACGAAGACCAGGATGACCCGCTGTCCGTCCTGCATGTGACGCTCCCCTCCTAGACCGGCAGACCTTCCATCTGCATGATGCGCAGCGCGTTGGTCGTCGGGCACGGACCGGAACGTAGCCGGAAGTCGAACTGCATGCGCCGGTCGACGACCTCCTCGCGGAAGTGGTAGTTGGAGATCCCGGCGTTCGCCCCCTCGAGCTTGACGAGCTCCAGGTCGTGGGTGGCGATGACCCCCACCCCGTCCCCGCCGACCAGACGTTCGACGAAGGCGCGTGCTCCCTGCAGGCGCTCGCGGTTGTTGGTGCCGCGAAAGATCTCGTCGACGAGGAAGAGGAGTGGCTGGTCCTCGGGCGCCTCGAACGCGTCGAGCAGGGCGCGCAGCCTCCGGACCTCGGCGTAGAAGTAGGAGATGCCGTCGGTCACCGAGTCGCTGACCTGGATGCAGGTGAAGAGCCGGAAGGGGGCGGTGCGTAGCCGTGTCGCGCAGACCACGCCACCGGCCTGCGCCAGGCTGAGGTTGACACCGAGCGTGCGCAGAAACGTGCTCTTTCCCGACATGTTGGAGCCGGTGATGAGGGCGACGTCACCGATCGACGCGATCCGGAAGTCGTTGGTGACCCGCCGGACGTCCGGCAGGAGTGGATGGCCGATGGCGCTCGCCTCGAAGCAGGGGGAACCCGGCGCCGCCTCGGCCTCGACCTCGGGCATGACGTGGGCGGGATTCAGATAGGCATGATTGGCGAGACCATTGAGCGCCTCGAGCTCGTACCAGACGTCGAGCCAGACCGGCAGCACCTCGCGGAGCCGTGCCTGCCAGCGCGCCAGGAGAACGGCGATCAGGACATCCCACGGCACGACCGCATTGACGACCAACCAGGGGATCGGATTGCGCTGCAGACCGGCGGCCGCCGCGATCCCGGCGATGCGGCCGAGTTCCCTCGACGGCCGCCGCTCGGCGGCCCGGAACGGCGCGCAGAGCTCCTCGAGCCCGCTGTCGCGCGCGAAGCGCTGGCTCTCGACGCAGGCGACGAGCGCCCCCAGGCGACCGAGCGAGTACTGGAGGTACTCGGCATCCTCGAACAGCTCGGCGCAGGCGCGATGCAGGAAGAGATAGCTCGCGATGTAGAGCGACCAGCCGAACAGCCAGTAGGGCGGCAGACCGCCCAGCCTGTAGGCGATGAACAGGGCGATGCTCGCGACCGCGAGGGTACCGAGCCACAGGAGCTGCCGCCGGGGCGGCTTGCGGTCGGCGTGGCGATCGAGCCAGGCGATCAGGCGCTCGCCGTCCCAGGCATGATGCGGATCGTCCCCCTCCAGCGTGCCGGCGAGAGCCACCCGGTCGCGGAAGACCGACATGCCGGTGAGGTCACGCACCATCGCCTGGCGCACCGCCAGACGTTCGACGTCGACGCGCGGGGCGAGCAGCCACTCCCGCAGCCGGCGGCTGCCGCCGCGGGACGTCGAGACGTCGACCAGGTGCTGGAGCGAGCGCGGACCGACGAGGTCCAGATCGCGCGCGAACGGGTGGGCGGGATCGGCGCGCTCGCGATCCCGGAGCGGGATCGCCTCCCAGTCGTGCTCCATCCGCGCCACCTGTGCCGCCTTGAGCGCCCGCCAGACCTCGTGTCGGCGGATGCCTTCCGACAGCCGCAGGTGACGCAGCAGGACGAGGCCGAAGAGCAGGGCGCCGGCCGCCAGGCAGCACCAGCCCCACGGGTCACCGGCGACGCGATGCACGATGATGGTGAGGAGCACCGTGCCGAGCACGGTGACGAGCCGTGCGGCGCGCAGCCTCCGGTCGATGCGCGCCAGCCGCGCGAGCCGGCGATCGAGACGCGCGCAGGCGCGACGGTGACCACGCAGGCGCGCCACCTTGACGACCGCGCCACCGTTCCTGCCGTCGATCATCCTGTCGACCGCCGTGTCGACCATTCCGGGGAGCCATCGTGCCGGGACTTCTGGACGAGAGGGGACGCCACTATAGCATGGCCTCACCCGGCGTGCTTGCCCGTCGCACCGCCCCTGCCTATCATGAGAGAAGTGGCGGTACGGAGACGGCTGGTCGACGCCACCGTGGGTGCCTCGTCGATGGGCGTGCGCCGTGGTGGCCGGCGCCGAGACGACGTGGCAGCGCCCCGTGCCATGCGCAGGAGACGGTCATGCATCGACGTCAGTTCCTCGTTCGACTCACACTGGCCGGCGGCGCCGCCTTCCTGATCGCCACGCCGTTCGGCTGCGGCGACGACGGCGAGAACCCGACCTCCGGCACGGGGACCGGCACCGGCACCGGCACCGGCAACGAATCGCCGTGTCCGCCCGGCACCACGCGGGTCTTCCCCTCGGAGCCGGACGCGACGCTGCATCAGCACGACATCGAGATCGATTGTGACGCGCCGCCCTCGTCGCCGCGCATCGAGTCGACGGCGAACGCCGGGCACACGCACACGGTGGAGCTGACCACCACCGAGCTCCTCTCCATCCTGGGTGGTGGCACCGTCCAGGTCGAGTCGCTGGAGTCGGCGGGGCACACCCACACCTGGATCTTCAGCCTCTAGTCGGGGATGGGGGACCGACCGCACGCGGGCCGCGCCGCACGCTCGCACCCGGTCGCCGCGCGGGGTCCGGAGCCCGGCGCACACCTCCCGGAGCCCGAATCCGCTTGCCGCTCCCGGCCTGCATCGCTAGGCTGGATGATCGATCCAAACGGCAGGTGGGTGGACTTCAGGTGGGTTGACATCGGCTGGCAAGGAGACGTCATGGACGAGTCGACGAAGAAACTGGTCCTCGAGGCGATCAAGACCGCGATCATCACCGAGCTGCGCGGCTACGAGATCTACAAGGCGGCCGCCGAGCGCGCCACCGATCCCAACGCCCGCCTCATGTTCGAGAAGCTGGCGCGCGACGAGCAACACCACAAGGCCTTCCTCGAGCGCAATTTCCAGAGCATCCTCGCCGACGGGACCTGGGCGGTGCCGGCGACGGCCGAGAACCTGAACCCCCTCGACGACACCGAGATCATCGATCCAGCCTTCCTGAAGCGCGTCAAGGGCGGCTCGTTCGAGATGGCGGCGGTGGCGGCCGGTTCGGCGCTCGAGCAGTCGGCGATCGACTATTACAACCGCGCCGCCGACTCTTGCCCCGACCCCGAGTCCGCGCAGGTCTTCAGGTTCCTCGCGACCTGGGAGGACGAGCATCTCGAGCACCTGACCGAGCTCGAGGATCGCCTCAAGGACGAGTACTTCGCCGAGCAGGGCTTCACGCCGATGTGATGCGCCGCAGCGCGCGCTAGTCGAACGGATACCCGCCGCGCTCGACCACGAGGTCGGCCACGACGTGACCGGCCTCGACCAGGTCGATCGGCTGCCGCCGCGCCAGCTTCTTCCACATGGAGACCAGGCTCCTGAGCTCGTCGCCCGACGACGACGCCGCCAGCACCGCCCGCGCCCGCTGCTCGACGAGCTGGAACCCCTCCTCGACCGCGTAGCGCGTGGCCGCCTCGCGCACGCGCAGCGCCGCCGCGTCGCGCACGCCCTCGAGACGGCGGGTGCGCAACCAGGCGCTCTCCATGGCGAAGGTCTGCATCACCATGTCGGCGACCCACCCCAGGATCTCCTGCTGCTGGTCGAGCTCCTCGCGGTGTCGCTGCGCCGCGACCCCGGCCGCGAAGAGGGTCATCTTGCGCGCCTGGTCGATCATCCCCTTCTCGACGCCCAGCGGACCCGCCGGCACCTCGCCGCGCGCGCGCCGCTCCATGAGCTCCGAGGTGATCCGGCGGATGGCGCCGAGGAGCGGCAGCTCCCCCTTCATCGCCCGCTTCATGAGCGTGCCGGTGATGATCATGCGGTTGATCTCGCTCGTGCCCTCCCAGATGCGGTTGATGCGCGCGTCGCGGTAGGCACCCTCGATCGGGTACTCCTCGATGTAGCCGTAGCCGCCGTGCACCTGGAGCATCTCGTCGACGATCCAGCCCATGGCCTCGCTGCCGTAGACCTTGTTGATCGAGCACTCGACTGCCAGCTCCTTGAGGGCATCGACACTCGCCGCCGCGGTGTGCGCGGCGGCACCGCTCGCCAGGCCGGCGGCGATGTGCTGGTCGATCAGGTCGGCGGTGCGGTAGCACATCGACTCGGTGCAGTAGATCCGGACCGCTGCGCCGGCCAGCTTCTGCTTGACGAGTCCGAAGGCGGCGAGCGGCTGGCCGAACTGCTCGCGCTCGCTCGCGTAGCGGGCTCCCATCCCGAGCGCCATCTTCATGCCGCCGAGGAGCGACGGCACCAGTTTGAGACGCCCGATGTTGAGCACGTTGAATGCGATCCGGTGTCCCTTGCCGACCTCGCCGAGGACGTTCTCTTCAGGGACCTCGACGTCGTCGAACACCAGCGAACGGGTCGAGGAGCCCTTGAGGCCCATCTTCTTCTCCTCGGGACCAAGCTTGAAGCCCGGCATCTCCTTCTCGAGGATGAAGCAGGAGAACTGCTCCCCGTCGACCTTGGCGAAGACGATGAAGATGTCGGCGTTGGCGGCGTTGGTGATGAACTGCTTGGTGCCGTTGAGGACGTAGACGCCCCGCGCGGGATCGAGACGCGCGGTGGACCGCGCCGCCAGCGCGTCGGAGCCGCTGCCGGGCTCGGTGAGCGCGTAGGCCGTCAGCTTGGCGCCGGTCATGATCGGCTCGAGGTAGCGCGCGCGCTGTGCGTCGGTGCCGAAGTAGATGATCGGCAGCCCACCGATCCCGGTCTGCACCATGGCGGCGGGCGTGAACGACCCGGCCATGCCGAGCTTCTCCGAGATCAGCATGACCTCCTTCTTGCTGGCTCCGAGCCCGTCCCATTCCTCGGGAACGTCGGCCAGGAAGACCCCCAGCTCGCCCAGCTTGCCCACGAGCTCGCGCACCGTCGCCGAGTCGTGCTGCTCGACCGCCTCCAAACGTGGCAGCACCGTGTCGTGCACGAACCTCTCGACCGTGTCACCGGTCAGGCGCTCCTCGTCGGAGAACAGCTCCGGCACGAAGACGGTGGCGGGATCGGTGTCGGCGACGAGGAAGCTGCCGCTCTGGACGGCCGGCGCGGCCGCTTCCTCGCCGGATGGCGCTGACGCTGGTCTGTGGTTCACGACGCGGACCTCCGGGCGGCCGGGCCCTCGAAGCGTTCGAAGACCGCCGCCGCACCCATGCCTCCCCCGACGCACATGCTCACGACCCCGTAGCGCACCTGGCGCCGCTGCATCTCGTGGAGCAGGGAGACGGTGAGCTTGGCACCGGTCGCCCCCAGCGGGTGACCGAGGGCGACGGCGCCGCCGTTCGGATTGACCTTCTCCTCCGGGATCCGGAGCTCGCGCAGCACGGCGAGCGCCTGGGCCGCGAAGGCCTCGTTCAGCTCGAAGAGATCGATGTCGTCGAGCGTGAGCCCGAGCGGCTCGAGCACGCGGGGAATCGCCTCGACCGGGCCGATGCCCATGCGCTCCGGCGCCACGCCGGCCACCGCGTAGCCGCGCAGCCACGCCAGCGGACGCAGGCCGAGCTCGGCGGCCAGACCGGCCGCGGCGACGACCGCCACCGCGGCGCCGTCCGAGGTCTGCGAGGCGTTGCCCGCGGTCACCGTGCCGTGCTGCTTGAAGACCGGTTTGAGCCGGGCGAGTGCCTCGACCGAGGTGTCGGCGCGCGGTCCCTCGTCGACCGCGAACGTCGTCTCCTCGACGCGCGGCGCCACGGCCGTGCCGTCCGCCTCCGCCGTGCCCCCGCCCCCCGCAGCGGGCGGCGGCCGCCGCCGCACGGTGAGCGGCACGATCTCGTCGGCGAAGCGACCGGCGGCGATGGCCGCCACGGCCTTCGCGTGGCTGGCCGCAGCGAAGGCGTCCTGCATCTCGCGGGTGATGGCGTACTCATCCACCAGACGCTCGGCGGTGAGCCCCATGTTCAGGTAGACGCCAGGGCGCAGCTCGACCAGCTCCGGATTCGGCAGGAACCGTTCGCCGCCCATCGGCACCAGGCTCATCGACTCGGCACCACCGGCGAGGATGGCAGTCGCCTGGCCGCTCGCGATGCGCTCGGCGGCCTGCGCGATCGACTGCAGGCCGCTGGCACAGAAGCGATTGACGGTCATCGCCGGCACCGACTCGGGCAGCCCGGCGCGGAGCGCGGCGATGCGCGCCACGTTCATCCCCTGGGGACCTTCGGGAAACGCACAGCCCAGGATGACGTCGTCGACGGCCGCCGGCTCGAGACCGGGCACGCGGTCGAGCGCCGCCGTGAGCACCGCCGCCGCCATCTCGTCGGCGCGCGTCGCGCGCAGCGTGCCGCGCGGTGCCTTGCCGACCGCCGTGCGCACCGCCGCGAGCACCACCGGGTCCTGA
>JASFRE010000024.1:0-18369 GCA_050115055.1 Candidatus Eiseniibacteriota bacterium
CGCGCGCCAGCGGCACCCGACACGCTCCGCCCTCGATCGGCAGGGGCGTGCCATCGAGGGTCGCGCGGGTCACGCCGGCCGCCGCATCGGGGCCGGGATGGCGCGCCTGGATCACGTAGGCGGTCCGCGTGCCGGGGGGGCGATAGCGGACCGTGAAGGCGGGCCAGGCGTCCGGCACGCGCGGCCGGAGGATGAGCGCCGCGCCTCCATCGAGCTGCAGGCCGAGCAGCGACTCGAGCACCACGCGCAGCATCCAGCCCGCGGCACCGGTGTACCAGGTCCAGCCGCCGCGGCCGACGTGTGGCGGCTCGCCGTAGACGTCGGCGGCGACGACGTAGGGCTCCACCTGGTAGACGGCGACCTGCGCCGCGTCGCGGGCGTGCAGCACCGGGTTCAGGAGCTCGAGCCAGCGTGCCCCGCGCTCACGCTGGCCGAGCTCGAGCATGGCCTGCACCATCCACAGCGCCGCATGCGTGTACTGCCCGCCGTTCTCGCGCACGCCGCGCACATAGCCCTTGATGTAGCCCGGGTCGTGCGGCGTCGACTCGAACGGCGGCGTCAGGAGGCGGATGAGTTGCTCCCCGTCGCGGACCAGGTGATCCTCCACCGCCGCCATCGCCGCCTCGGCGCGCGGCCGTGGCGCGACGCCGGAGAGCACCGACCAGGCCTGCACGAGCCCGTCGATGCGGCACTCGTCGCCGGTGCGCGAGCCGAGCGGGGTACCGTCATCGTAGTAGGCGCGGCGGTACCACGCGCCGTCCCAGCCGGCGTCGTCGAGTGCCTCCGCGAGGCGCTCCCGGTACTCCCGATAGCGCCGCACGCGATCCGTGTCACCGCGGCGCTCGCAGATCGGCAGGAAGCCGGTGAGCGACGCGTGCGTGAAGAAGCCGAGCCAGACGCTCTCGCCGCGGCCCTCGCGGCCGACCCGGTTCATGCCGTCGTTCCAGTCACCGGTGCCGATGAGCGGCAGGCCGTGCGCGCCGCGCGTCAGCGAGCAGTCGAGGGCGCGGCAGCAGCGCTCGTACAGGTCGACCACCTCCTCCGAGGGCTCCGGCCGCAAATAGGCCTCGTCCTCGCCTGGGGCGAGGCGGCGTGCCTCGATACCGCGGACCGGCTCGTCGAGGATCCGGTCGTCGCCGGTGGCGCGCACGTAGCCGGCGGTGAGGTAGGGCAGCCAGAGCCGGTCGTCGGCGAAGCGCGTGCGGATGCCGGCGCCGTGCGGCGGGTGCCACCAGTGGAGGACGTCGCCCTCGGGGAATTGCTGTGCCGCGTGCAGGAGGATCTGGGCGCGCGTCCACTCCGGACGCGCATGGACGAGTGCTGCGGCATCCTGCAGCTGGTCGCGAAAGCCGAAGGCGCCACCGGACTGGTAGAACGCCGAGCGGCCGCGGAGCCGGCAGCTGGTGATCTGGTAGGGGAGCCAGTGATTGACGAGGAGGTCGAGGGCCGGCGCCGGTGTCTCGATCTCGAGCGTGGTGGTGAGGTCGCGCCAGGCGGTGCGCGCGGCGCGCACCGCGTCGTCGATCGCGTCGAGCGTGTGGTGGCGATCGAGGAGCGCCTCGGCGGCCGCATCGTCCGCTGCCGTGCCGAGCAAGAAGGCGAGCTCCACGGTGGCAGCCGGCTCGAGGTCGACGATGACCTGCTGCGCGATGCAGGGGGCATCGCCAGTCCCGACCGCGTCATCGAGATGCCCCGCCATGTCGAGCGCGAGCGGCCGGGACGGATCTCGATAGGGGCCGATGAAGGCGGCGCGATCGCCGGTCCAGGAGAGGCCACGCACGGTGACGCCGGACGCGGCCGGCCGGCACGATGCGTTCCCCGGACCGGGCGCGTCGCCGATGCCCGGTGGCAGCGCGATTCCGGCGGCCGCTGTCAGCCCGGCGTAGGGGCCGGCGAGCGGGTTGCGGGCGAGGACGACCGGGGCGCGTGCACCGGGGCGCACGATCACCGAGGAGGCGGTCCGCTCCGGCAGCGCGCCGAGCACCAGGTGGTAGTACGCGAAGAGAGCGAGTCGACGCCGCCGGTCGCCGGTGTGAGTCAGACGGATGTGGGTGATGCGTAGCGGCTCACGCTCCGCCACCGCGATCGTCGTCCGGTGCTCGAGTCCAGCGCCGGCCGCGTCGCAGCGGCTGTAGCCCAGCCCGTGCCGCATCGTGTACCCGGTGGCGCCCGGGGCCGGTCCGGGCAGGAGCGACCAGAAGGCGCCGCTCTCCTCGTCGCGCACGTAGAACGCCTCGCCGTGCGGGTCGAGCACCGGGTCGTTCGACCAGGGAGTCAGGCGGAACTCGCGGCTGTTCGCGGACCAGGTCGTGCCGGCCCCCGTCTCGCTGACCAGGCAGCCACACTGCTCGTTGGCGATGACGTTCACCCAGGGGCGTGGCGGGAGCCGGAGAACGCCATCGGCGCCACGCGGCAGACGGATCACGTACTCGGCGCCATCGGTGGTGAATCCGCCGTGGCCATTGTCGAAGCGGAGCGTCTCCGGTGCGTCGCCGCTCCCCGCGTCGCGCTCTCCGACGGCCTGCGGCACGACCGTGCGGCGCGGCAGCGCGGGGGTGCGTGCCGGGGGAGTGAGCCAGGGCAGATGCTCATCCGGCCCGCCGCCGCCGTCGACGTCGGTGCGCCCCGGCATGCGGTCGCGCACCACGAGGTGTGCGATCTGCTCGAGCCGCGCGCTCACCGGTGCGGCGAGCTGCTCCGCGTCCAGCACGGCGAGTCGCACTCCGCCGCCGGCCCGCTCGATGGCGGCGGTCATGGCGCGGTGCGTCGCCGCATCGCCGGCGATGCAGAGCATGTCGACCGCGTGGCCCAGCGTCTGCCAGTAGCGCGCGGCACGCGCGAAGGCGGTGGCGAGTGGGCCGGGATCGGGACAGCTCGCCGGCGGTCGGAGCAGCGCCAGGGGGCGGCCCGGGTCGAGACCGAGATCGGCGAGCGCCTCCCGATCGACGTCGTCCGGTGCAGGGACGTCGCGAGGCGGTGCGCTCGCCGCCGGTCGCCAGCGTCCGTCCGGTCCGTACAGCATCGCGGCTCCCAGCCCGGACAGGGTGGCGGCCTCACTGCGGTCGATCCCGAGGTCGGTCAGCGTGCGCGCCGCGTCGCGACGCGCCGCGGCGAACGCCGGCTCGATCGCCGCGCCATCCGCCCAGCGCGCGGCGACGTCGAGTGCGGCGGGCCGATCCGCGGCCGCGCCGAGCAGCAGGGTGACCTGCCCTTCGCCGCCGGGTGGCAGCTCGAGCTCGCCGCGCAGGCTGAAGATCGGGTCGAGCACGTTGCCGGTGGTGCCGCCGAGCGGCGTGTCACCGACCAGTGCCGCGGGGGCGGCTCGATCGCGGCCGCGTCCGATGAACGCGGCGCGATCGGTCTCGTGCGCGATGCGCGGGTTGCCGTTCACGCCCCCCCGCGCGACGCACAGCGCGTGCACGAGCCACGGGTGCCGTTCGTTCGCTGCCCGCGGACGGCGTCGCGCCAGCAAGATGCCGGAGCCGGCGACGTGCTCGGTCTGCACGAACAGCTTCGAGAACACCGGATGGGCGGCGTGGGCGGCGGCGTCCGCCAGGGCGAGCTCGACGAGACTCGTCACCTCGATGCGTCGCCGGACGGATGCCGCGTTGCGCAGCGTCAGTCGCCGGAGCTCGATGGCGGCCTGCGACACGACGCAGATCTCGAGTGTCGTCTCGATGTTCCGATCGAGCCGTCGGATCCGGTAGACGCCCGGTTCCCAGTCGACCTCGTAGCGCTCGGCGACCTGGCGCGTGGGCTGGTGGCCGGCGGACCAGACGGCGCCGCTGTCGCGATCGCGCAGGTAGACGAAGCAGCCGTGCGGGTCCTCGACACGGTCGGGATGCCAGACGTTCAGCGCGACCGGAGCCTGCTCGCCGACCGCGGCCACCGAGCGCCCGGTGCCGGCGGCGGTGACCAGGAGCGAGTAGCCGGGATGGCCGAGCAGTCGGGGGACGGGCACCGATCCGGTCGCTGCGGACGGTGCGTCGCCGGAGCCGGACGCTGCGTCGCAGGTGGTTGCGGCGGCTCTGCGCGGTGGGTCGGAGTGCATGAGGGTGACGCGTCAGGATCGGGACTGCGGCCGACCGGGAACCTGCCGGGCGCCGGATCGGCCGGCCGGGCGCCGGATCGGCCGGCCGGGCGCAGCAGACCGGATCTTGACAGATCGAGATGGCTATGTAAACGTTTACATCGGTCGTCCAGCCATCCCATTGCCAAGGACGCGCTCCGGCTCGATGCGCGGTCGCCCACCGAGAGCGGCCGCCACGCACGGTGTCACGTCCCCGCGGGAGTCTGCCGTGGCCACCATCGGCGACGTCGCGCGAGCCGCCAACGTCTCGATCGCCACCGTCTCGCGCGCTCTCAACGGTAGCACACTGGTCAGCGACGCGACCGCCGCACGCGTGCGCGCGGCTGCGGCCGAGCTCGACTACTGGCCCAACAGCGCCGCCCGCAACCTGATTCGCCGGCGCACGCAGGCGATCGGCGTGCTGCTTCCCGATCTCCACGGCGAGTTCTTCTCCGAGGTGATCCGCGGCCTCGACGGCGCCGCGCGCCGGGCGGGCCTGCAGATCCTGCTGTCCAGCTCGCATGCGAGTGCCGACGAGGTCGTCAACGTCGCCCGCTCGATGCGGGGGCGGGTCGACGGTCTGATCGTCATGACCTCGGACAGCGCCGCGGCGAGCGCGGTCGAGAGCATCCACCGGCGCTTTCCGCTCGTCCTCATGAACCCCTGCTTCGATGTCGACGGCTGCCCGGCCGTCTCCATCGCCAACGCCGCCGGCTCCGCTCGCGTCGCCCGGCACCTGCTCGGGCTGGGACACCGCTCGATCGCCATCCTCCGGGGGCCCGATGGCAACACGGATGCGATCGAGCGGCTGCGCGGCTTCCGCGATGCGGTCGACCGGACCGCCGCCGACGCCACGCTCGTCGAGCTCGAGGGCGACTTCACCGAGTCCTCGGGCTATCAGGCGGCGGCGTCACTCCTCCGCCGGCGGTCCCGGCCGACCGCCGTCTTCGCCACCAACGACTCGATGGCCATCGGACTGATCCGCCGCCTGCACGCGACCGGCATGGGCGTGCCGGCCGACATGGCGGTCGTCGGCTTCGATGACATCGCCATCGCCCGCTACCTGACGCCCGCGCTCACCACGGTCCGTGTCGATGCCCATCGCCTCGGAGACCGTGCGGTGGAGCTGCTGGTGGCCCGCGCCACGCAGTCCTCGAACGGCGCGCGCCGGCGCGAAGTGCTTCCCGCCGAGCTGGTCATCCGGGAATCCTGCGGTGCCGCCATGGCGGCGGGCCGCGGCGCGGCCGACGGGCCGCCGGAGATTCGTTCACACGTCCGACCACACGGCCGGTCGCGGGACGGGGCCACCCCGACCCGCTCAACCGGCAGGAGTTCATCATGAGCAGCAGGAGGACGCCATGAGAGTCACCCGAACCGCACGCGGCCTGCTCATCGGCACGATCGGCATGATCACGATGCTGGCGCTCGCCACCCTGCCCGCGGCGGCCCAGACGCCGCGCCAGGACGTGATCTGGGCGCGGGTCACCCCGGATCCGATCACCCTCGACGGCGTGCTCGACGAGCCGGCCTGGAACGCGGCGGAGTCGATCGTCGTCGACTGGGCCGAGGATGCCGGCATTCCGGGCAGCGGCTGGAAGGTCGAGGGCGGTGTCGCGACCACGGACCCGACCCACGCGACGCTCAAGTTCCTGGCGCACGGCAACCAGATCTACCTGGGCGCCGTGGTCGAGGACGCCTCGGTGGGCGGCTCGTCCGGCTTCAACCGCTTCGACGGCTTCCTGATGGCGGTCAAGGACCATCTCGATCCCAACTTCCCCAAGCCGCCGTCCGAGTACCTCTACTCCTGGTGGTATCCGACGCAGCCCGACCCGCAGCCGCCGGGCCAGGACCCGGCCTTCAAGGGGCGCTGGGCCGAGGAGCCGCCGGGCACTCCGCGCACCCCCGAGCAGATCGATGCCTGGGATGCGGTCACCGTCGTCGACGGCCTGTCGAACGACGACTCGGTGATCGACCAGGGTTACACGGTCGAGATGCGCTTCGACCTCGCATCGATGGGCTACGACATCACGGTGCCGGAGGGCGACACGTTCGAGTGGAACATCTCGATCTACGATTGCGACTGGCTCTGGCCGCTGAACGCCCAGCAGCTCAGCTACAACCGCGTCTGGTGGCAGGGCCCGTGGGGCAACGCGGCCTGGTACAACGAGGTCCGCGTGTTCAGCCGTCCCGACGTGACGGTCAGTTCGGGAGCGGTGCCGGAGGTCGGGCCCGAGATCGTGATCACCGAGATCGACGCCACCGCCCCGATCATCGACGGCGTGCTCGACGAGCCCGTCTGGAGCCACGGCGATCTCTACACCTTCGATATCCGCTACGGCGACATCCCGCTGCGCATGACCTATCCGGGGGTCGGGCCGTATCGCGCCGGGCAGTACCAGCCCGAGGTGAACGGCGGCCAGGCATTCGTGGTCGATCCGGGTGACGCGACGGTCAAGATCTTCTTCCAGGGCGACATCCTCTACATGGGCTTCGACGTCAACGATGCCGTCGTCCAGTACGTGTCCGAGTTCGACCGCTGGGACGGCTTCCTGGTATCGATCAACGACCGTGCGGAGCGCGGCCCGGACCAGAACCTGGTCGGGCGGCGGCTCTCCTTCCAGGTCGGCGAGGACGGCAGCGCCGTGCCTCAGGACTACCTGAACACGCTGGTGACCGGTGGCGGGGCCGAGATCGGACTGGCCCTCAAGGCGGGTACCACGGTCGACACGCTCGGCCTGCAGCCGGACACCGGCTACACGGCCGAGCTGGCCATCGACCTGACCGAGCTCGGCTACCCGACCGGGCTCGGCGATGGCGCGCTGTTCATCAGCGTCAACCTGCTCGACGGTGACTCGTTCACGCCGTTCACCGACAGCTACGGCACGCGCACCTGGTGGTTCCGCGAGTACGAGTCGGAGTGCTGCCCCGTGTGGGCGCACCTCGAGCGTACGATCATCGGCATCGAGCCGGAGGCCGGCCCGCCGACCCAGGGCTACGCGCTGCTGCGTGCGGTGCCCAACCCGTCGCCGTACCCGACCATCGAGTTCTCGTTGCCGGAGGCGAGCCACGTCACCCTCGACGTCTTCGACGTCGCCGGGCGACTCGCCTCGCGGCGCGACCTCGGCCTGCATGCGGCCGGTGTGCGCAGCGCGTCCTTCGCCGACCCGGCTCTGCCGGGTGGCGTCTACTTCTACCGGCTCGAGCTCGCCGATCCGGCGAGCGGCGCGGTGCGCGCCGCGCTCAGCGGCAAGCTGGTGCTCCTGCGATGACCGGACCTCGCGCTCCGGCTCAGGGCGGGCTTCCCGCCGCGACGACCGTGCTGGCCATCGCGGTGGTGGTGCTCGCCCTGACGGCGGCGTCGCCGCCGCCGGTGCGCGCGGGCACCACCGGCAAGCTCACCGGCCGCGTCACCGACGCGGCCGGCGAGCCGGTCATCGGGGCGGCAGTGCAGCTCGTCGACCGTGGTCTCGGCGACTACACCGACGCCGAGGGGCGTTACTCGATCCTCCAGATCCCACCGGGGACCCACGTGGTGCGGGTGAGCCACGTCGGCCTCGATCGCTTCCTCGAGACCAAGGTCATCCGGAACGTGGAGGTGTCGGTCGACCAGACGACGTGGCTGAACGTCGAGCTCAAGGAGTCGGCCTTCGAGGCCGAGGAGGTGGTGATCAACGCCGAGTCGCTGCCGGTGCAGCTGAACCTGACCAGCAGCCGCGCCACCGTTCGCAGCCGGGAGATCGAGGCGCTGCCGCTCCAGGAGCTGGAGGACGTGGTCAACCTCCAGGCCGGCGTCGTCGACGGCCACTTCCGTGGCGGTCGACTCGGCGAGGTGGACTACCAGGTCGATGGGATCAGCGTCAACAACGCCTTCGACAACAAGTCGACGCTGCGCATCGATCGCTCGCTGCTCCAGGAGGTGCAGGTGATCAGCGGCACCTTCGATGCCGAGTACGGTCAGGCGATGAGCGGCGTCGTGAACGCGGTGCTCAAGGAAGGTACCGAGGACTTCGCGTGGAGCGGCGAGGTCTTCGTCGGTGACCACGCCTACGGCGGCGCGAATCGTCTGGTCTCCGGCTCGTTCGATCCTGCCTCCATCCGCAACTTCCAGGCCACGCTGTCCGGGCCGCTGGGGCTGCCCGGCACCGTCTATCTCCTGAGCGGGCGGCGCAACGTGGGCGACAGCGCGATCGAGGCCACGCGTCGTTTCCGGCCGACCGATTCCTCGGACTTCGAGAACAAGATCTTCCGTCCGACCGGCAACGGCGAGGAGCTGCCGCTCACCTCGCGGCGCGAGTGGTCCGGCGCGCTCAAGATCACCAACACCTCGCTCGGCGCCGTCAAGCTCGGGTACCAGGCGATCTGGAACCGGATCGAGGACCAGAAGGAGGACTTCCTCTACCGGCTGAACCCCGACGGCCTGGCCACGCAGAGGACGACCTCGGTGACGCACGGTCTCGACTGGGTACAGACGCTCGGCGAGAAGAGCTTCCTCGACCTGAGTCTCCGGCACGTCTACTTCGACTACCAGGACCTGGTCTACGACGACGTCTTCGATCCGCGATACGATGCGGCCGGCCCGCCGACCGGTGACGACTCCTACGAGCTCGGCGCCTACGTCCAGGGGGTCGACTTCACGCGGTTCCGGCAGAGCACCAACGGCCTGGTCGGCAAGGGATCCTGGACCAGCCAGGTGAACGCGGCGCACCTCGTCAAGGTCGGCGGCGAGCTCCGGCTGCAGCAGATCGAGTTCGGCACGCCCGGCCACCTGACCTACACGGTGGTCAATGGCGTCCAGACCCTGGTGCGGCACGTCGACGATCCGCCGGACTTCCCGGGTGTCCGCGAATACCGGCCGATCATCGCCGCCTCCTTCGCCCAGGACCAGATGGAGTGGAGCGATCTGACGCTCCGCGCCGGGCTCCGTCTCGATCTCTTCGACGCCCGCAGCTACGTGCCCGGCGACCCCGCGAACCCCGCCAACTCGATCGCCGGGGCGCCGGCGTCGTTCTCGCGGCCAACGACCGCCAAGGTCGTGCTGGCCCCGCGGCTCGGCATCGCCTACCCGCTCGGCAGCCGGGCGGCGCTGCACGTCGCCTACGGGCACTTCTACCAGTTCCCGCCGGTCGGGGAGATGTTCTCGAACGCCGACTACCGCATCCTCGACGACCTGCAGGCGGGCGGCATCGACTACGGCGTCATGGGCAACCCGGACCTCGAGCCCGAGCACACCGTCCAGTACGAGATCGGCTACAAGCACGCGCTGACCAACGAGCTGGGCATCGACGTCACCACGTTCTACAAGGACATCCGTGACCTGCTCGGCGTCGAGTTCATCACCACCTACAACAACGCCGAGTACGCCCGCTTCACCAACGTCGATTTCGGAAACGTCGTCGGGGTCACGCTGGCGGCCGACCACCGGGCGCTCGGCCCGGTCGGGCTGTCGGTCGACTACACGTGGCAGCGGGCGACCGGCAACGCCAGCGATCCGCGCGAGACGGCGACGCGCGCCGAGGCGGGGGATGATCCACGGCCGCGGCTGGTGCCCTTCAACTGGGATCAGCGCCACACCTTCAACCTGAGCGTCTCGATGAGTCGCCCCGGGTCGTACAGCGCGAGCGCCGTCCTGCGGGCGACGAGCGGGCAGCCATACACGCCGGTCATCGAGTCGGGGTTCGGCGGCGGTCTCGACACCAACTCGGGGCGCAAGCCGGCGTCGTTCCTGGTCGACCTGCGCGCCGAGACGGCGCTTCGCCGGCTGCGGCCGAACGTCGACCTGTTCGTGCGCGTCTTCAACCTGCTCGACACGCGCTACGTGAACGGCTCGGTCTTCGCGAGTACCGGGAGCCCGTACTACTCGCGCTTCCCGGCCGCCGATCGCGAGTCGCTGGCCGACCCGACGCGTTTCTACGAGCCGCGCCGCGTCGAGCTCGGCGTGCGCCTGGGCTCGGGAGGGATCTAGCCGCATGCGACGAGCGCTGCGACAAGGGAACGAGGCCGGGAGGACGCGGCGCGCCGCCGCGCTGCCGGCCGTGCTGCTGCTGCCGCCGCTGCTGCTCGCGGCCCTGTCCGGCAGTGTCGTCCGGGCCGACGTGCCGACGCCGGTACCCCCGGACGAGCGGGGCACGATCGACGCCGAGCGCTCGGGCCAGCACGACGCCAGCAACCTGCGCACGATCTTCTGGAACTACGGCATGGTCGGCGACTACCCGCCGGATCCCGGCAACGTCGACCTGAGCGTCTTCCACTCGGTCGAGGTGCCGAAGGGTAGCGGCATGAACTACTCGGACGGCATCACGCCGTTCGTCCTCGCCGAGGTCATCCAGCGCAGCGGTGCGGTCGCCTACATCATGGAGACCGGCTTCCGGGAGCGGCAGGGCACGAGCCCCTACTACAACCGCATCATGCGCTTCGAGCCACGACCCGGCTACATCCAGCCGGATCCGACGCTCAACCCGGCGCGCTCGCCGGCGATCAGCAACGACCGGCGCACCTGGCCCGACTTCTGGCCAGACCGGCTCGACGATCCGGATGACCCCGGCTGGCGCGGCAGCTGGAACGGCTACTTCGGCAAGAACGTGGTCGCCGACCAGGAGTCGTACACCGTCATGGACGACGACTTCTACGACGCCTGGGACTACTATCCGGACACCCGCGACCTGACCCGGCGCGGTCTCGGGTTGCGGATCGAGGTGCGCGGCTTCCAGTGGGCCAATCCACAGGCCTCGAACGTCATCTTCTGGCACTACGACATCACCAACGAGAGCACCACCGATTACGACGACAACATCATCTTCGGGCTCTACATGGACTCGGGAGTGGGCGGCTCGGCCCTGTCCTGCGACGGTATCTTCGAGTCCGATGACGACAACGCCTTCTTCGATCGCACGCTGAACGAGCAGATCCTGAACCTGGTCTACACCTGGGATCGCCGCGGGCACGGCGTCGACCTGACCAGCAACTGCGGGCGCACCGGCTACCTGGGCTACGCCTACCTGGAGACGCCGGGCAACGCGGTGGACGGCATCGACAACGACGAGGATGGGGTCACCGACGAGCGGCGCGACGCCGGCCCCGGCGAACTCATCGAGGGCTTCGCCGCCATCGAGTCCTACGTGTCGACCTACTACGACCGGGCGCGCTTCGAGACCGAGTACGGCGACCTGACCGAGCGCCCGGCCTACCGGACCGGTCGCTGGTGGACCGGCGACGAGGACATGGACTGGACGGCGGAGCTGCACGACACCGGCGGCGACGGCCTGCCGGAGACCGGCGACGCCGGCGAGGGCGACGGCATCCCGACCGACGGGGAGCCCAACTTCGATCGCACCGACCTGAACGAGTCGGACCAGATCGGACTGACGGGATTCAAGATCAACCGCATCCGCGCGGGGCAGGGCAATCCCGACCCCGAGGTCGACAACATCCTCTTCTACACCGATCAGAACAACTGGCCGCAACGGCTTTACGAACAGTTCACCGACGAGAACGTGGCGGCGCGTTTCGACACCGCACTCGCCTCCAACTACAACATCGGCTTCCTGTTCGCCTCCGGACCGTTCACGCTGGCGGCCGGCCAGACCGAGCGCTTCAGCCTCGCCCTGGCCTACGGCGCCGATCTGGGCGAGCTCCGGCGCACGGTCGAGACGGTGCAGCAGATCTACAACGCCAACTACCGGTTCGCGGTCCCGCCGCCGGCACCGACCGTCACCGCCGAGGCCGGTGACGGCTGGGTGCGGCTGTCATGGGACGACGTGGCCGAGCGCGGCGCCGATCCCGTCACCGGTGTCTACGACTTCGAGGGGTACCGCATCTATCGCTCGACCGACCCCGAGTTCCGAGACGTCCAGCTGGTCTCGACCGGCACCGGGTCCGGACCGCTCGGCATCGGCCGACCGATCACCCAGTTCGACCTGGTCGACGGGCGGCGCGGCTTCTCGACGCAGACGGTCGAGGGCGTCGCCTACTACCTGGGCGACGAGACCGGGATCACCCACACCTGGACCGACACGACGGTGACCAACGGCCAGCTCTACTACTACGGGGTCACCGCCTACGACTTCGGCTCCGACCCGAACGAGGACTTCAACTTCTACCCATCGGAGAACGCCGTCGCCGTCTCGCGGACGCTGCGCGGTGGCACGATCCTGCCGCGGAATGTCGCCCAGGCGCGTCCCAACCCGAGGGTCCTCGGCTTCACGCCGGCCGGGACCGGGGATGTCGTGCATCTCTCCGGCGAGGGGCAGGGCGCGGTCTCGGTCGATGTTGTGAACTCGGACCTGGTGCCGGACGACCACCTGTTCAAGGTCGCCTTCGCCACGCTCGCCCCGGACTCGATCCGCGCCACCACCTACGCCCTCATCGACAGCACCACCGGCGAGACGCTGTTCGAGACCGGCCGCGACCTCGACGGCGAGGGCATCGGGCCGGTCGGCGCCGGACTGCTGCCGATCGTGAGCACGCAGGAGACCGTCGCCATCGACTCGACCCGTACCGGTTTCACCGGCTCGAGCGACACCAACATCATGGTCGAGACGAGCTACCAGCCGGTGCTGTCGATCAACCGGCGTCGGCCCGGCTATCCCGAGGACATCACCATCGAGTTCACCGACGTGGTGGTCGACACCGGCCTGGCGGTCTTTCCCGCCCAGCCACGGCCGGCGAAGTTCACGGTGACCGCGCACGGTCCGGCAGGTGACCGGCGCCTGGACTTCGTCTTCCGTGACTTCGATCTCGACGGAACGCTCAGCCAGCACGACGAGCGGATCGACGTCGTCACCTCCATCGACGAGTATCCGGGGGTGGCGCAGATCACCTGGCGGGCACGCCTCGACACGCTGGGGCAGGCGGCGCGCGGGCCGATCGAGCCGCCGAACGCGGGCGACGTGTTCGAGATCGGCGTCACGCTGCCGTATGGCGCCGAGGATGCCTTCCTCTTCCGGGCGGACGGCGCGTTCGTCGACGCCGTCGCCGCCCGCCAGCAATTCGAGTCCGAGCCCTACGTGGTGCCCAATCCCTACGTGGGCTCGGCGAGCTTCGAGCCGGAGCGCTTCGCGATCTCCGGGCGCGGCGAGCGGCGGATCGAGTTCCGCGGGCTGCCGAGCCGCTGCACGATTCGCATCTACACGGTACGGGGCGAGCTCGTCCAGACGCTCCATCACGACGGCTCGAGCCAGGGGATCGTGCCCTGGAACCTGCGGACCAAGGACAACCTCGACCTGGCTCCCGGGCTCTACGTGTTTCACGTCGACGGCGGCGAGCTGGGATCGCACATCGGCAAGTTCGCGGTCATCAAGTGAGAGAGTGGGTCGGTTCACGAGGACGTCGAACGAGGATGCGGAAGCCATGCGCAAGGTGCTGACAGCGACGCTGCTCACGGGGATCGCCCTGGCGACGATCGCGTTGCCGGAGGCCGCCCGCGCGCAGAGCAAGACCGGCACCACCTTCGCCCAGTTCCTGGGCATCGAGCCGAGTGCCCGGCACGCGGCGCTGGGCAACGCCGGGGTCGCGATCCAGGAGGGGATCGACTCGATCTACTACAATGCCGCGGCGGCCGGCGGGCTCGACGGCACGCAGGTGCAGCTCACGCACAGCGAGTGGTTCGCCGGGATCAGCTTCGACTACGTGGCCGCGGCATTGCCGCTCCGGGACTGGGGCCACCTCTTCGGCACGGTCATGGCCCTCAATTCGGGCGAGATCGACGTCCGTACGGTCAGCCAGCCGCTCGGGACCGGCGAGCGCTACACGGTGTCGGATATCGCCATCGGACTCGGGTTCGGCCGGCAGGTGACCCAGCGCTTCGCGGCGGGCATCCAGTTCAAGTTCGTGGGCGAGACCATCTGGCACAGCTCCGCGCACGCCGTCACCTTCGACATCGGTACGCTGTACTGGCTGCCGGAGACCGGGTTGCGCATCGGCGCCAGCCTCAGCAATCTCGGTACCACAGCCGCCTTCTCGGGACGCGATCTAGCCATCCAGTACGACGCCGATCCGGACACCTATGGCGGCAACAGCGCGCTGCCGGCCGAGCAATGGACGGGTGACTTCCCGGTGCCGATCCTCTTCCGGATCGGGGTGGCCTGGCCGCGGACGTTCGGTCGCGATCACCGCGTCTTCCTGCTGGCCGACGCGCATCACCCGAACGACAACACCGAGAGCTTGAGCTTCGGGTCGGAGTGGGAATGGCGCCGCACGCTGGCGCTGCGTGCCGGCTACCAGAGTCTCTTCCAGGAGGATTCGGAGCTCGGCCTGACGCTCGGTGCGGGGCTGTCGCACAAGGTGGGCGACGCGGCACTCCGGGCCGACTATGCGTGGGCGAGCCACGAGCGCCTGAGCCGGACGCATCGCTTCACCGTGGTCCTGCAGTTCTGAGCGGCTGGCGGCGCGCTGGTTCGGCCGTGGTCGGCCGTGTAACGGTAAGGAGAGAGAGCCATGCAGCAGATGATCGAGACGACGGTTCGGCGGGAGAATCGCCGGCAGGTGCGCGGCGCGATGGCCTCTCCGATCCGGATGCCATCGCTGGCGCGACCGGGGCGCCGCCGGCCGGCGCCGGTCACGCGGCGGGCGGCGGTATTCGGGGGCGCGATCGCCGTGGCCGTCTTGGCCATCGTGGCCGGCGCCTCGGGTGCGGCACCTGGCGGCGAGCGCCCGCCGACCGTGGCTTGGGACGCTGGGCGGGGCGGGGGCTTCGCCGGGATCACCCAGGAGGCGCTGCTCGACAGCCTCGAGCGTACCGCGTTCGACTTCTTCTGGTATGAGGCCAATCCCGCCAACGGCCTGATCCGCGACCGGAGCACGCCGTGGTCACCGTGCAGCATCGCTTCGGTGGGTTTCGGACTGACCGCGATCCACATCGGTATCGATCGTGGCTGGGTGAGCCGCGAGGAGGGGCGCGAGCGGGTGCGCACGACCCTCGAGACCTTCTGGACCGGCCCGCAGGGCAGTGGCGCGACCGGCACGATCGGCTACAAGGGTTTCTTCTATCACTTCCTCGACATGGACACGGCGACCCGCGTCTGGGACTCGGAGCTGTCGTCGATCGACACGGCACTGCTCCTGGCTGGCGTGATCGACGCCCGGCGGTACTTCACGACCGAGGATCCGCTCGATGTCGAGGTCCGGGCGCTCGCCGACTCGATCGTCCAGCGCGTCGACTGGGAGTTCATGCGCAACTCGGGCGTCGGCCTGCGGATGGGGTGGGTGCCGGGCACCGGCTTTTCGGGCTTCGGGACCTGGGTCGGCTACAACGAGGCCATGATCATGTACCTCCTGGCACTCGGCTCGCCGACGCACCCGATCCCGGCCAGCACCTGGTTCACGTGGACGAGCGGCTACGACTGGGAGACCCAGTACGGCTATGAGTACGTCGTCTTTCCGCCGCTCTTCGGTCACCAGTACTCGCACTGCTGGATCGACTTCAGGGACATCCAGGATGGTTTCATGCGCTCGCGCGGGATCGACTACTTCGAGAACTCCCGGCGAGCGACGCTGGCGCAGCAGGCCTACTGCATCGACAACCCGGGCGGATTCATCGGCTACGGCGACAGCGTCTGGGGGATCACGGCGGGGGACGGGCCGTTCGGTTACATGGCGCGTGGTGCGCCACCGGCGCAGAACGACGACGGCACCATCACGCCGACCGCGGTGGCGGGCTCGGCGCCCTTCGCGCCGGAGATCGTGCTGCCGACCCTCCAGCACCTCTACGATACCTACGGGCCACAGCTGTGGTCGATCTACGGATTCAAGGATGGTTTCAACCTGACGCAGAACTGGTGGGCCACCGACTACATCGGCATCGACCAGGGGCCCATCATCCTGATGATCGAGAACTACCGCGCGCAATCGGTCTGGGAGAGGTTCATGCTCGACCCGGTCGTGCAAGCCGGACTCGAGCGAGCGGGCTTCACGCCGGTCGTCGGCGTCCCCGGCGAGGCGTCTCTCTCCCCGGCACGCGTGGTTCTTTCACCGACGGCACCCAGCCCGTTCCGCGGCTCGGCGACGATTCGTTACCGGCTGCCGGCGGCGGGACGGGTGACCCTGCGCCTGTACGACGTGCAGGGGCGGGCGATTCGACAGCTGGTGGACGCCTTCCAGAGTGCCGGCGAGCACCGCGTGGAACTCCAGGCGGCAGGGCTGGCAAACGGCGTCTACTACTACCGGCTGGAATCCAATGGCCAGCGGCTCGCTCGGACGTGTATCCTTGTTGAATAGGCGAGGAATCGGAGGGAGAAGCGGTGGGCGCCCAGCCCATCGCGCCCCGGGAGAGCGGGCCTCGAAAGCAGTCCACAACGGCCTTAGCACTGCTCCAGGGATGGAGAGGAGGAATGCAACCATGAGATCGAATGGCTACGGAATCTCGATCCGCTGCGCGGCGCTCGTCGCGGTGGCGGTCGTCTGCCTGACGGCGGTCCAGGCGATGGCCCAGCCGAATGCGGCCATCATCAAGGAACGGATCTTCAACGACTGCCCGACCTCGGTGCTCACCAGCGTCAACAACTACCCGATGCTCGTCGCGATCGACGATGACGTTCTCGACTGCACCGGTTTTGCCAATCTGCATGTCTGGCGCTTCTCCGATGACGGCGGCATGTCGGAGATGGTCTTCAACAACGGTGACGGGTTCCGCTTCGGTGCGGAGCTGACCGTCAGCGGCACCGCCGAGGGAGAGGCCGGACTGCAGATCGCGCCCTGGTGGTCGCAGGACGTCGATGGTCGCTTCAACGTGCGTACCACCGACGGCGAGATCGCCTGTTTCGGTGGCCGCCTGCCCTTCTACTCGTTCTCGGGTAGCCAGAACCTGTTCTACACCAAGGGCGAGACCATCTACCTCGAGATGAAGTACCTGCCGAACGGTCTGTCCGAGACCGAACCCGGCACCATCGAGTACATCCTGACCTATGATGGCAACACCTACACGAGCGGTGTCCTGCCGTTCGACGAGGGCAATCCGCAGGAGCCCTACGGCACCTGGGGCATCCTCGATGACGCGCGCGCCGGCGGTCACGTGCAGCCCTTCCTGCAGGCGGGCAACCCGGATGCGGGGCTGCGCGCCGAGTGGGGCAACATCGTCTTCGAGGACCTCGGCGGCGTGCCGGTCGAGCCCGGCACCTGGGGTTACATCAAGTCGATCTACAGTCGCTAGAGTCACGCCGTCCGCATCCGGCACCGATCGGAGCCGGGCGGCACGAGACCGCGCGACACGGGGCGTCGATCCGGGAGGGTCGGCGCCCCGCTCATTGGCGGGGGACGTGGAAGTAGCGCAGCTGCTCGAGATCGCCCTCGAGGGTGTCGTCGTCGGCGGGCCCGCGCGCTCGCAGGAGGTCGGCGATCGCCCGTGCCTCGTCGAGGCAGCATCGATACTCCTGGGCCCGATCCTCGGCAGGAACGGTCGCGGCTGCATCGTGATCGTCTTCCACCGCATGTTCGAGTCCGAACTCCGGGGCGCTGCC
Organism: Candidatus Eiseniibacteriota bacterium; assembly: GCA_050115055.1. GTDB lineage: Bacteria > Eisenbacteria > RBG-16-71-46 > CAVPCR01 > CBDCWB01 > JASFRE01. Next base: position 17,518 of record JASFRE010000024.1, read on the forward strand.
CGGCGCCTCGTTCCGATGCGTCCAGCTGCCGGTGGCCAGGTCGAAGCGGTAGAGCGGCAGGAACAGGTACCCTTGATCGGCCACGAACTCGGTCGCCGCGCAGAGGAACTCGAAGTCGCCGTCATCCATCGTATAGTGGAAGCTGATGCGCACCCAGCCGGGCTTGATGCCGAAGTGGCCGTTCAGGATCTCGCAGCGATACCGCTCCGAGAGCTCCTCGCCAATGTCCAGGAGGTGATGTCCGTAGGGACCGGCGCAGGAGCACCCGGCGCGCGACTGGATCCCGAAGAGATCGTTGAAGAGCCTGGTCACGAACTTCGGATGCAGATGGCGTTCCTGGTGACGGATGTTGAACGAGACCAGGCCGATGCGCTGCTCGGGGTCGAGGGGGCCGAGCAGCTCGATGTGCGGGTGCCGTGACCAGCGTTCGGAGGCCCGCCGGATGAAGCTGTGCTCGCGTTCCTCGATCGCCGCGGTGCCGATCGCCTGCTTGAGCTGCATGGCGAGCGCCGCCTTCATGAGCTGCAGCGTTCCCGGCGTCCCCGCCTTCTCGCGCGCTTCGATGTCGGCGCAGTATTCCTGTCCGTGGAGCCCCACGTAGTCGACGGTCCCCCCGCCCGCGAAGGTCGGGGGCAGGTCGGTGCGGTAGATGCGCCGGTTGAAGAGCAGGACGCCGCTCGATCCCGGACCACCCAGGAACTTGTGGGGCGAGAAGTAGATCGCGTCGAAGTAGCTCTCCTCGTCGCGATTCATGTCGATCTCCACGTAGGCGGCGCTGGCCGCATAGTCGAAGCAGGCGAGCGCACCGTGCCGGTGGAGGATGCGCGCCACCTCGTGGACCGCGGTCCGGAC
>JASFRE010000025.1:0-18196 GCA_050115055.1 Candidatus Eiseniibacteriota bacterium
CTGCGCACGATGCGCCGCAGCGCCAGGTCACGCGGCAGCAGGGCGCGCAGCGCGCGTCCCAGCCGGTGCGGCGCCAGCTCGCGACGCGCCTCGGCGTGCGCCACCTGGCCGGTGGCGTGCACGCCGCGATCGGTGCGACCGGCGCCGGTGACGTGCACCGGTCCGTCGAGGATCTGACCGAGCGTCGCCTCGAGCACACCCTGCACGGTGCGCCGCCCCGGCTGACGCTGCCACCCCCAGAAGTCGCTGCCGTCATACGCGAGATCCATCCGGTACCGCGCCACCGCCGCTCCATTCTCGCCACCCGGGCGCCTAGACGCGCCCGATCCAGAGCACCAGCAGCACGCCGGCCGTGACCGCGAGCAGGCCGGCGATCCGCGGCGCACGTGGCAGCGGCTCGAGTCGCGAGCCGCGCGGACCGGCCCCGTAGCCGCGCGCGTCGAGCGTCCGCGCCACCTCGTCGGCACGCCGCACGGTGCCGGCCACCAGCGGCAACACGAGCGGCGCCAGCCGCCGGATCCGCGCCCGGCGGCCACCATCCGCCGCCACCGGCTCGAGCCGGCTGGCGAGTTCCAGCCGCGCCGCCTCCTCGCGCAGCCCGGGCACCATGCGGAGCGCCAGGCCGACCGTCATGCCGGCGGCACCCAGCAGGCGGCCGATGCGGCCGCCCGCCACCGGGCGCTCGATCCGGTCCGCCAGCGCGCGCGGCTCGATCCAGGCGACCGCCAGCCGCCCGAGCGTTACCAGGCCGACGATCCGCGCCGCCTGCGCACCGCCGACCGCGAGCCCCTCGTCGGTGACGGTCAGCGGGCCGAGCCCCACCAGGGCACCACCCGGCTCGGTCAGCGCGTTCAGCGCGACCGCGATGCCGGCGGTGGTCGCCACCATCGTGAGAAGGGCGCGACGCGACGGCAGCGCCAGGGCCACGGCGAGCAGGGTGCCGGCCAGCGCCGCCACGACGGCGGTGCGCTCGACCGCCAGGAGCAGGACCGCAAGCCCGACCACGAGCGCCAGCCGCACGTCCAACGACCTGCGGTGCGCGCCCCACAGACGGGCGAGCGTCGTCTCCTCGATGATGGTGGTCGGGGCTTCCGGCACGGCCCGGCGACGATATCACAACTCGGCGCGGCGGGCGCCACTGCCCTCACCCCCGGCGCGACTCAGGCGACCGACCCGGTGATGTCGCCGGTGGCGCGCGGCCGGCGTCGCCAACCGATCAGCGCCCCGACGAGCGTGACGAGCAGGCATGCGCGCGGCACCAGGTCGCCGATCCGCATGTAGGGCGTCGTCCCGTCGCCAAGCTCGACCGTGCCGTGCAGCAGTCGCGGCTCGAACAGCGGCGTCGTCGGTCCGTGGCGCCCGGCCCGGTCGACGACGAAGCTCACCCCGGTGTTGGCGGCGCGAGCCAGGCCGCGACGGCACTCGATGGCTCGCACCGTCGCCATCGCGGCATGCTGGTACGGACCGGCGCTGCGACCGAACCACTCGTCGTTGGTGATGTTCACGAAGAAGGTCGCACCGCGCCGCGCCGCCTCGCGACCGGCGGCCGGGAAGATGGACTCGAAGCAGATCATGACCCCGAAGTCACCGGCCGGGAAGGCGAGCGGCACGAAGCCGCGACCCCGCTCGAAGTCGGCTTCCCCGAAGTCGATGGCGCGCAGCGCCGTCCAGCGATCCTGGTACGGGATGGCCTCGCCGAAGGGAACCAGCTTCACCTTGTTGTACTGTCCGACCATGCCGCGCCCCGGCAGGAAGACGGTGGCGGCGTTCCACTTGCTCTTCACCTCACCCTCCTCGAGGACGAGGTCCGGGAAGCCGGTGGCGACCGGCACGCCGGTCCGATCGACGAGCTCCTCGATCAGCACCCGGCAGTACGGCTCGAGACGGAAGTAGCAAGGGGCGGCGGTCTCGGGCCAGAGGACGAGATCGGGCCGGGCGTGCGGGGCGCCCACGACGAGCGAGTCGGGCGCCGGCAGCTCGCCGATCGCCATCCGTGTGAGCTCCACCATGCGCTCGACGTTCGCCCGCCGCATGCCACGCTTGAACTTGATCTTGCGGCCGATGTCGCCCTGGACGATCGCCACCTCCAGCGTCCGCGGGACGGGCAGGCGCCCGATGGCGACCGTGCCCTGCACCCACATGGCGGCGACGACCCCGGCAGCCAGGAACGCGAAGCGACGGCGATGGCCGGGCACCCGCCATGCCGCGTAGACGAGCCCGTTGACCAGCGCCACGACGAGACTGACCCCGAAGACGCCGAACCAGGCCGCGCCCTGCATGAGGACCGGCGTCCCGGTCAGGGCGTAGCCCAGGAGTCCCCACGGACAGCCGAGCTCTGTCTGCGTGCGCAGGTACTCGGTGCCGACCCAGACGACCGGCAGGCCGAGCCACAGCGGCAGGCCGAGACGCACGAGCCGCCGTGCGGCCGCCTGCGCCAGCCAGACGTAGAGGCCGAGGTAGAGCGCCGCGGCCAGTGTCGCCGGCACCATCAGGCCGGGTACCGTGACCTCCTCGGGCGGCACGAACAGCAGCCAGTGGAGGAGCAGGAAGAAGAAGAGCGCGCCACCGAGGCCGATCAGCAGGGCGGCGCGCCGTCCCTGTCGCCGGTCATCGGCGCTGGCCGCCTCGGCGAGACGCACGGCGTCGATGAGCGGCACCAGCGCGATGAAGATCAGCGGACCGGTGGGCAGCGGTGGAAAAGCGGCGACGCCGAGCAGCGCGAAGGCGATCAGACGCACGACCAGGCCTGACACCGCTCCCCGCGTCACGACCCCGCCTGCCCCCGGCTCCGGCTCACGACTCCGGCACCGCCTCGCGCCCGGCCTCCGCCGAGGCGTAGATGGCGTCGGTCAGGCGCATCAGCGCGAGGCCGTGTTCGCCCGGCGACATCGGCTGCGTGCGCCGTCGCACGCAGTCGGCGAAGTGCTCGATCTCCTGGGCGTAGGACAGCTTGTAGACGTTGCGCGTCGAGGCGACCTGCGGCGTCACGTTGACCAGGTTGCCGTGCATCTCCTTGTGGATCTCGAGCGGCTGGATCCGGCCGGCGCCACGGCTCCCGAACAGCTGGAACCAGTCGACGTCCTTCTCGAGAATGTGCGACCAGCTGACCTCGACCGTGATGACGGAGCCGCCCTCGAGGCGCAGCATCCCCACAGCCGAGTCCTCGACACGGTCCTGGCGCGGCCGGTGCACGGCGCCGCTGACCGCCTCGACGGCCGGATGACCCATGACCCAGAGACAGAGGTCGATGGCCGGCACGCCGAGATCGAGCAGGACCCCACCGCCGGCGGTGCCGCGGTCGGCCTTCCAGCGATCGGACTCGCCTCCATGACGGCGCCGCATCCAGCCGACGCGGGCATGGAAGACCTGCCCGAGCTCCCCCTTGGCGACGAACTGCCGGAGGATCTGCACATCGCGCCGGAAGCGGCTGTTCAGCGCGCACATCAGGATGCGGTCGTAGCGGCGCGACGCCTCCACCATCGACTGCGCCTCGGCGGCGTTGCGCGCCAGCGGTCGCTCGCACAGCACGTCCGAGCCGGACTGCAGGGCGGCGACGGCGATGGGCGCGTGCAGGTGATTGGGCGTGCAGATGTCGACGGCATCGACCTCGCCGTTGCGGAGCAGGTCCTCGAAGTCCGTCTCGACCCGCGGGATCGAGAACTTGCGGGCTACCGCGCTGGCGCGCGCCCGATCGGGGTCGCAGACCGCGACCAGCTCGACGTGCGCACAACGCTTCCAGCCGGGAATGTGGGCGATCTGGGCGATCGAGCCGGCGCCGATGACGCCGACCCGCACACGGCTGCGAGCCACCGCGAGTCACTCCTCGGGAAGGGACCGGACGGACGCGCCTCACGCGCGCGTGAAGACCGGAGCCTAGCCCGAGCCCGCAGGCGGCGCAACCGTTCCCGCGTCCGCCTCGTGGCGGGCAGGCCCGGCGCCGGGGCGATGCGCCTCGCACCGGCCTCCGGCCACCCCGTCGTCGCCCGGGCCTCCGGCCACCCCGTCGTCGCCCGGGCCTCCGGCCACCCCGCCGCCGCCCGTCGCGTCGCGCCCCGTGGCGTCGTCCGTCACGTCGTCACTTCCCAGCCACTGCATGCCGTAGCGTCGCATCTTCTTGGCCAGACCCTGGCGCGACAGGCCGAGCTCCCGCGCCGTGCGCGACTTGTTGCCGCCGCTCGTCACCAGGGCGGCGGCGATCATGCGGCGCTCGAGCGCCACCACGGCCTCGCGCAGGTCGCGTGCCGGCCGCACGGCCGGCGATGGCGCGCCGGCCATCAGGGCGGTGCGTACGCGACGCGACAGGCGTCCGACGCCGATCGACTCGCCCGGCCACAGCGCCGACAGGCGGCGGAGCTCGTTCTCGAGCTCGCGCACGTTGCCGGGCCAGGGATAGCGCGTCAGGGCGCGCACGGCGTCGGGTTCGAGCCGGATCGGTGGACGATCCTCCTCGGCGGCGATGCTGAGCCGAAGGTGCTCGGCGATCTCGGCGACGTCGCCGGCACGCTGGCGGAGCGGTGGCACCTCGATGGCGACCACGTTCAGGCGATAGTAGAGGTCGGCACGGAAGTCACCGCTGCGCACCGCCTCGTCGAGCCGTCGGTTGGTGGCGGCGACGAGACGCACGTCGACCTGGCGGCAACGCGTCTCGCCCAGGCGGCGATACTCGCCCTCCTGCAGGACGCGGAGCAGCTTGACCTGCATGAGTGCGCTCACCTCGCCGATCTCGTCCAGAAACAGCGAGCCACCGGCCGCGGTCTCGAACAGCCCCGGCCGGTCGCGCAGCGCCCCGGTGTAGGCGCCACGCGCATGCCCGAAGAGCTCCGACTCGATCAGCGTGTCCGGCGTCGCCCCGCAGTTGTGGCACACGAAGGGACGGGCACGGCGCGGACCCCGGTGGTGCAGCAGGCGCGCGATGAGCTCCTTGCCGGTGCCGGTCTCGCCTTGGATGAGGACCGGCGCCGAGCTCGCGGCGACCCGCACGGCAGCGCCCAGGACCTCGCGCATGGCGGCGCTCGAGCCGATGATGACGGGCCCGGGCAGGCGGCGCTCCGGGGCGTGGACGGCGGCGGTGTCGAGCACGGTGGTCACGAATCGTCTCCCTCTCCGGGGTGCGTGGCATGGCGCGGGCGTCGCGTGACCCGGGCCCCGTGAGGGGAGCCGGCGCGGGCCCGGGATGTCCGGGCGGGGTCCTGTGCGGGGTCGGCGACTGGAGGCCGGAGCCGGGCCTCGTGTGGGGTCCTGACGGGGTCAGCCGGCGAGGTCCTGGCGGCGTGCGGCCGGCCGGCCGGCGGAGCGGGGCGCCGCGGTCAGCCGGCGCGCTCGAGCTCGCGCGGACGCAGGCTACCGCGAAGGACCTGCAGATCACCGCGCTCGACGAGCGCCCGCAGCAGCCCGACGATCTCGCGGTCGAACTGACGTCCCTGGTGCCGCTCGAGCTCGGCGAGCGCCCGCGCCACCGGCATCCCGGGACGGTAGGTCCGGCTCGAGGTCATGGCGTCGAAGGCATCGGCAACCAGCACCAGGCGCGCCTCGGCCGGCACCTCCTCGCCTTGCTTGCCGGCCGGGTAGCCGCGACCGTCGGGTCGCTCGTGATGGCACTCGATGATGTCGGCGATGCTGCGGAGGGCCGGCACGTGGCGCAGGACCCGCGCCCCCGTCCCGGCATGCGACTGCATGCAGAGCCGCTCGTAGTCGCTGAGCCGCGCCGGCTTGGTCAGCACCCGGCGCTCCTGCGCGATCTTGCCGACGTCGTGGAGCAGCGCCGCCAGGCGCACGCGCTCGACCCGCGGCTCGGACCATCCCATCGCCCGCGCCAGGGTCTCCGAGTAGATCGCCACCCGCACCGAGTGGCGACTCGTGTAGGGATCGATCTCGCCGAGCAGATCGATCAGGCAGGCCGAGATCCCGATCTGCTGCTCGCGCTCGGACAGTCGTGAGCGGATGGCCCCGTGCACGACGACGAGCGGCACCAGGGCCGTGATGCTCGCGAAGCTGCCCCACGTCAGCTGCGCCGCCGCCGCCGCCACGCCGAGCAGCACCATGACCGCGTGGTGCGGCACGGTCGGCGCGTGGTCGATGCGCCAGACGTGCGCCAGCGGTCGCCGGCCCTGCGCGGCGCGCACCAGACTCGCGAGTCCAGTCGACACCAGCCAGTGGGCCACGGCGAGGGCGGCCACGGCCGCGAGCAGCGCCGGCCAGGGCGGCAGCACCGAGCCGCCGAGCATCGCGCCTCCCGCCAGGTGGTAGGCCGTCGCCGCGGCGAGGATGGCGAGCCCGTGACAGCCGGCGTCGAGGAGCGCCTGCGGCGCGGCGCGGCCCCGGTCGATCGCCTGGCCGAGCGCCGCCGCCAGGAGCGCCAGCCAGACCGCGACCAGCGGCCCGGCGAGCAGGATCACCGCGACGTCGACGGCCGGTGCGATTCCCAGACGACTGCCGCGCGGGGCCGGTAGCGCGCTGCGCTCGGCCGCCGTGAACAGGCCGAGCCAGAGCGCCAGCATGGCGGGCGAGGGCCAGTCCGACCCCAACGGCCGCAGGGTCAGCAGCGCCGCGGCGACGGCCAGGAGGATGGCCACCGTGGCGGCACGCGACAACGGCAGCGAACGACTCGCTGGAGCCGGGACGGCCGGCACCGTCGAGCCGGAGCCGGTGGCGGTCGATGCGGCGGGGAGCGCAGCGATCGGCGGCAGGGTCGCGCCGTGGTCGTCGGGCGACAGTGCGTGGTCGTCAGGAAGGGGTGGGGGGATCGCAACGGCGGCGGCTGGCGTGGTCAGGCGCGCCAGGCGGGCCGGCCACCGCGCGACACGGTCGACGAAGAGCTCGGGCATCGGCACACCGTTCGTCAGCGTACCCGGGCTCCCCCAAGCCGGCGAGCCCCAGGTGGTCCACGTGCAACGCGTCCCGCCCCGGGGCACTGACGGCGGGTGAAAACACTCGTCTGTCCGACGACGTCGAGCTCGCGGTCGCCGGCGAGCGCGCGGCGACGACTACCAGCCGGCGCGCCCGCCGAGCTCGATGACGGTCGCCGCCGCGAGGGCGACGAGATCGATGAGGGTCATGAAAAACATGGAAGCGCTCCTTCCTGAGCCGCGTCCGGTGGTGGTGGCGGGACCGCTCGGCCCCGTGGCTGGCTCCGATGAGGACGCTTCGGTGAACGGTCGCCGGCCCCCCCGACCGGTCGACGCGCCAGGGCGCTCGATCGGACGTCGATGAGGGGCAACCGGCCGGCCGGAGCGGCACCCCGGCCTCGGCCCGAGATTCTGGCGACGCCCGTGGCACAGCGCAAGGCGAAAAGCGTACGGCGGCCCCGACGGTGACCGACGGTGACCGACGGTGACACCATCCGGGACTCGAAGCAGATCCACAACGATCGTCCCCACAGCAGGATCGTGGTCACAGCTCACATGCGACGCGAGATCATGCAGAGGCCGGTGCGGCGCCGCACCGTCGCCGCGGAGGACGGGCAGGTGGGGCAGCACTGCCTCCGGTGAGGTGGGCGCGGCGACGCCTTGCAGCCACCCAGCACGGGGCCCGATCGCGGCTCACTCCCCGCCCAGGGCGTCACCGTGCAGGCCGGCGATGCGGGCCGGGCCGGCCGCCCGGGCGCCGTCCGGCGGCTGCTCGTCGCGGCCCGCGTCGTCCTCCAGCACGTACTCGACCAGCTGACGGGGCGTGAGCTGGCCGAAGACCCGGTTGATGGCATCCAGGGTCGCGTAGGTGACGGTGCGGAGATCGTCCTGGTCGACCGGGCTCGAGCCGGTCAGGACCTTCTCGGTGCGCCCCTGGATCATCCGGACGACGACGACGATCACCAGGTCGCGACCGATCCGCACGCGATCCAGGCCACCGAGCGCGAAGGAAACCGACTCCTCGACGAAGCGCACGGCGGCCCGCAGGCAGGCCTCGGCCGCCAGCTCGAGCGAGCTGCCGCGCGTCGCCGGCCCGGCGGCGATGCCGAGCACGTGGGCCGCGCCGAGCGCCAGCTCGACCCGTGCCTCGGTCTCGAGGCCGCTGGTCTCGACCCGCACGTTCTCGAAGGCGAGTCGCTCGCCGCGCTCGCGCCGCCGGCCGCCGAGCGGCAGCATCGGCCCGGTCGCGGCGACCGAGATCTTGCGGAAGTCGACCTCGATGCTGAACTGGGTGGCGAGGATGGCCTCGACGTCACGGACGATCTTGCGCGCGTCCCGGCTGCCGTCCGAGTGCACGAAGACGGCACCGATGGCGTCCCCCTCGAGCCGGATGTGAGCGCCCACGACACCCGCGAGCTGCCGGATGGCGCTCTCTGCTGCCGTTTTCCACCGCGCCTCGCCGTCCACCGTCGCTCCCGTCGTTGCCGCCGCACCCGTCACGACGCACCGCACCACGCCCGGCGCCGCGCGGGGCGCCGGGGGTGGTGGCACGGTGTGGGAATGGGTCCCGGGGCGGACGGCGCGCGGACGCGCCGCACCGCCCACAGGACACCTACTTGAGGAGGATCATCTTGCGCGTCTCCGAGTAGTGCGGCGCCTCCAGCGAGTAGAAGTACACGCCGGCACCGGCACTCATGCCACGCGCATCCCGTCCGTCCCAGCGCGCGCGATGCGCTCCGGCCTCGACCACGCCGTCGACCAGCAGACGCACCAGGCGGCCGCTGGCGTCATGGATCGCCAGCCGCACGTGGCTGGTGCGCGGGGTCGCGAAGTGGATCACGGTCGCGGGGTTGAACGGGTTCGGGACGTTCTGCCCGAGTCGGAAGCGGATCGGCGCCGTGGCGGTCACCGGTGCCCCGTCGAGCACCACCGGCACCCGCCCCTCGTCGAGCGAGGCTCCGGCGATGCCGAGCTCGGTGCCGTCGGCGACGCGGACCAGCGCCAGATCGGAGCCACCGTCCGCGGCCGCGGCATGCGCCACGGCGATCGTCACGCCGCCCGCGTGCTCGCGGTACTCGACCAGCGTCCCCGCCACCTGGCCGGCGCTCTCGACCGACAGGAGCTCGAACGCCCCGTCCGCCCCGAGCTCGACCTCGGCGGCATGGACGCCGCTCAGATCGTCGGCCTGCAGCGCGTACTCGACCCAACCCGGACCACGTCCGACCTCGACCAGACCGAGCGACCTGGCCCGCGGGTTCGACGCCACCGGTGCCGGCGAGTCGCCGCACGAGAGCATCTCGAGCGCCGGGAACTCGTCCAGCATGCCGATCACGTACTGGAGGATGAGCGCCGCGTCGAAGGCACGGATCTCGCCGTTGCCCGAGACGTCCGCGATCTCCAGCGTGAAGGCCGGGTACTGCTGTGACGGCAGCTCGATGAGCCCGACGACCTCCTGCAGGACCAGCGACGCGTCGAGCGCCGAGACCTCGCCGGAGGCGTTGACGTCACCCAGCAGACCGATGATGAACAGGCCGTCGGAGGTCCGGACCGGCGGGTCCCCCTCGTTCAGCGTCACCGAGACCAGGTGGAGTGCCGACTGGTCACGCGTGTCCTGCACCTCGACCAGCAGGCGTGCGAACTCCTCGCAGCCCTCGAGCGGCTCGACCCAGGCGATCGAGATGTGCGCCTCGTGCCGATCAGGACCGGTCGGCACGACGTTGAACTCGACCACGCCGTCCTCGCCGATGGTGCCGGCGAGATCGACGCCCACCGCCTGGATCACCGACGGCCGGTAGGCCAGGACGATCTGGGCGGAGTAGACCTCCATGCCGGTCACGTCGTCCTCGAGGAAGAACGGGATCGCCGCGTCCTGCGTGCGGCCGCCGAAGACGCGCGGCGGCACCGCAACGCCCACGGAGTCCTGCTGCACCGCGACCGCGCCCGCCGGTACCTCGAGTCCGCTGACCTCGACCGGGATCTGCCCCTCGTTCAGGTCGGCGGCCTCGATGGTGAGCTCGGTCGGCAGCGTCGCGCGCCGCGCGAACCGCAGCGTCGCCAGGTCGGCAGCGCCGGAGCGACCGGCGGCGGCCGCCATCGACACGTGGATGACGCCGTGCTCGGCATGGGAGGCGAAGAGCTCGCCGTCGGCGGCGTGCGTCTCGACCCCCACCGCGCGCAGCACGCGCGGATCGTAGCGGACGGCGAACTCGCCTCCGAGCACACCGGCCAGCTCGTCGAGCGCCAGATCGACGGCGACCTCGCCGCTCTCGACCGGCGCCTGTCCGAGCCCGAGCGTCGCGGCGCGCGGCGTCCGGCTGCCGGCCACCGGCAGGGTGCCGATGCCGTCCCTGCCGCCCGCGAAGGGCTCGCCGCACATCAGCTGATCCGCGGCCGGGAAGACATCGATCATCCCCAGCACGAAGCGCAGGATGAGCGAGGCGTCGAGGGCGGAGACGAGGCCGTTGCCGGAGACGTCGGCGAGCTCGACCGTGAAGAACGGATAGTCGGGATCCGGCAGGTCGATGAGACCGACGGTCTCCTGCAGCACCAGCGATGCGTCGATCGCCGACACGTTGCTCGACCCGTTGACGTCGCCGAGGACGCCGTGGACGAACTCGCCGTCCATGGCGAAGACCGGCGGCTCGCCCTCGTTGAACGCCACCTCGAGGTCGAGCGGCGCGCGATCGATGATCGGATCGCGGGTCACGTTGAAGACCAGATTGGCCATCGACTCGCAGCCCTCGAGCGGCGCCACCCAGGCGATCGACACGTGGAGGGTCTTGCGGCGCGGCCCCAGCGTCTCGATCGAGTACTCGTAGGTGCCGCCCTCGCCGATCGTGCCGGCGAGGTTGACCGTCTGGAAGTCGAGCAGCAGCGAGTCGTAGGTCAGGTCGATCTCGGTCGACAGGATGTCGTCACCGGTCACGTCGTCGAGCAGGAAGACCGGGATCGAGACGTCGTCGCCGTCGAGTCCGAAGACCTTCGGCGGCACCGCCACGCGCACGGTCCCCGGCTGGAGACCGACCGTGACCTCGGTCGGGCACTCGGAGGAGCCACCGGCGTTGTCGGTGACGGTCAGCGTCACCGGGTACGTGCCGAGGTGGACGAAGGTATGCTCGACCACCGGCACGTCGCCGATGCCACCATCGTGGAACTCCCACAGGTAGGAGACGATGGTGCCATCCGGATCGCTCGAGCCGCTGGCGTCGAAGGTGACCGGTTCGAAGACGATGGCCTCGTAGGGGCCGCCGTTGTCGCAGGTCGGCAGCTGGTTGCCCTGGATGTCGGCCGTGGTCGAGCACTCCGACGTCAGGAGGTCGTCATCGGTCACGGTGAGCATCACCGTGTAGGACCCGAGCGCCGTGTAGGCATGGGTCGGCGCGACGCCCGAGCCGGTCGAGCCGTCGCCGAAGTCCCACGCGTAGGAGTCGATCGTGCCGTCCGGGTCGCTCGAGCCCGAGCCATCGAAGGTGACATCGATGTCCGGCACACCGGCGTAGGGACCGCCGGCGTCGCACACGGGTGGGACCTCTTCCTCGGTGACGGTGGCCGTCGTCGAGCAGCTGGAGGTCATGGCGTCGTTGTCGGTCACGGTGAGCGTCACCGTGTAGCTCCCGGCGGTGCCGTAGCTGTGCGTCGTCGTCTCGCCCGAGCCGGTCGTACCGTCGCCGAACATCCAGTCCCAGCTCTCGACCGTGCCGTCGGGATCCGACGAGCCGGAGCCATCGAAGGTGATGTCGGCATCGGGGGCGCCGGCATAGGGCCCACCGGCGTCGCAGACCGGCGGCTCGCCGCCCCCACCGGTGATGGTCGCCGTCGTCGCGCACATCGAGGTCAGCGCGTCGTTGTCGGTCACGGTCAGCGTCACCGTGTAGGTGGCGGCGGTGGCGTAGCTGTGCGTTGTCGTCTCGCCCGAGCCGATCTCTCCGTCACCGAACTGCCAGCCCCAGCTCTCGACGGTGCCGTCGGGGTCGGAGGAGCCCGAGCCGTCGAAGGTGATGTCCTCGCCGGTCTCGCCCTCGTATGGACCGCCGGCGTCGCAGATCGGCGGCGTCAGCAAGGTGATCGTGAAGGTGTCGTCCGAGATGTCCTCGGCGGCGGAGGAGCCGGCATCGCTGATCCGCACCAGGGCCTCGGCCGTCTCGTTGCCGGCCACGGTCCAGGTGAACGCGCCGTCGTTGGCCTCGCTGGCCGCCAGGTCCTCCCAGGTCGTGCCGCCGTCGCGTGACAGCTCGATCTGCACGTTGGCGATCTCTCCGCCGAAGCGGTCCCAGGTGATCTCCTCCTCGTCGTCGACGACGAAGGTCTCCATGCCGTTCGGACGCGTGACGCGCACGTTGCTGATCGAGAAGGTGCCCGACAGACCGAAGGTGTTCTCGTCCTCGGCGTCCTGGACGCGGATCACGGCGGTGTCGCTGGCGAACGTGTTCGCCACCGTCCATTCGTAGGTGCCGTCGTTGGGCTCGTCGAGGGCCAGGAACTGGTAGGTGCTGCCGCCATCCTCGGAGATGCGGATGTCGACGTTGTCGACCTGCCTGGCGTCGAGGAGTGCGCTGGTCGACCAGTTGATGCTCGTCATCTCACCCGGGACGAAGTCGGCGCCCTCCTCGGGGGCGGTGACGGTGATGGTCACCCCGCCCGCCTGGATGGTGGCGGTGGTGGTGTCCTCGTCGGTCAGGTCGTCGTCGTCGGTCACGGTCAGCGTCACCGTGTAGGTGCCGGCCGACGCGTAGCTGTGCGTCGGCATCGCGCCGGAGCCGCTCGTGCCGTCACCGAATTCCCACGCGTAGGAGACGATGGTGCCATCCGGATCCGACGAGCCGGAGCCGTCGAAGGTGACCTCCTGGCCCGCCGTGCCGGTATACGGTCCACCGGCGACCGCCTCCGGCGGCTGCGGCGGCGCACCGCCCTCGCCGGTCACCGTCACCTGGACGGACGGGTTGGTCGCGTCGTTGCTCTCGATCGTGATGGTGCCGTTGTAGGTGGTCGGGGCCGAGGGCGCGAACACGACCTGGAGAATGACCGATGACCCTCCCTGCACGATGAACGGCAGGCCGGGCAGGTTCGGGAAGGTGAACACTCCACCACCACCGGCCAGCTCGAAGTTCGAGATCTCGAGCTCGCAGCTCGACGACGGATCGAGATTCTCGATGGTCAGATTCAGCGTCGAGGTCGTTCCCTGGGGCACCTCGCCGAAGTCGAGGGTGGTGGGTTCGACCGCGATCAGCGGCGTGCAATCTTGAAGTGCCTGCTCGCCGACCGGGACGGAGACCTCGCGAATGGAATTCGGGGCCCACGACGGCGCCTGGGCAGCGTCTTCCCCGGCAGCCATGGCCGCGGGACTGATCGCCACCATGAATGCCGCGGTCGCGAGAAGCAGTTGCGGCGTCAGTCTAACCGAGTTCATGAGTGTCCTCCATGCGGGACAGCTGCGCGCGAGCCCCGCCCCGGACGGACGACGGGGGCTGAGCCATCCCGTCCATCCGGATGATGCAGATCCACGTCGATCGACGCGTCCCTCAAACCGTGCGACGCCGACCACTCGGGTGGACCGCCCCCCTGGCAGGCCCCCCGGGGTGACCGGGCTCGCGTCGTTCCTCGAGGTCGGTGCAGCCTCGCGAGGCTGCAAGTCCATAGAGAGAGTCTCGCCAATCTCCTATCGCGATATGCTGTCCTGTCGCCGGAGCGCGGCGACGAACGCCGTGAGCTCCGGATTGTCCGGCGCACGCACCAGTGCCCGCTCGTAGGAGCGCAGGGCGCGCGCCGTGTCGCCACTCGCCAGGGCCACGTCACCGAAGCCCTGGTAGCCGACCGCATCGAGCGGCCGGCCGGTGACCGCCGTCCGGTAGTCCGCGGCGGCCGTCTCCAGATCACCACGCCGGTAGGCGACGAGCCCCCGCCGCAGCGCCAGCTCGGCCGCATCGACGCGTCCGTCGAGCGACTCGAGCCAGCGCGCGGCTGTCTCGTGCGCCCCGGCGGCAAGCTCCAGGTCGGCGAGCCCGAGACGGGCCCGTGCCGACACGCCGGCCGGAACCGGCTCGGCCGGTCCGTGCGCGGCCGGCGCTGCCGCCGGCCGGCGGCCCGCCGCCAGCGCCTCGAGCACCGCGCGGGCAGCCGGCACCCGCCGGCCGAGTGCGGCCAGCGCATCGACCGCCGGCAGGTGACCGCTGTCGGCCGCCAGTCCGGCCAGCCCCTCGATCGCCGCCGCCGTATCACCACGGGCCTCCGCCAAGCGGCTCGCCTCGAGCGCGAGCTCGGGGCGCGGGCCCGGTCCTGGTGCATGGTCGCGGGCCGCGGCGAGCGCGGCGGCCGCGCCATCGAAATCCCCTGCCGCCCGCTGCATGCTGGCGACCAGCAGGTGCGCGCCGGTCAGGTAGGGGTTCCGGCGGATGGCCGTCTCCCCCCAACCCACGATCGAGTCCGTCCGGACCGCGACGCCGACCTCGCGTGCCGCCTCCAGGCTGCGGGCGACGCGCAACGCCCGGCGCGCCACCGTCGGCTCGAGCTGCGCAGCGGCCGCGAAGTGGTGCGCCGCACTCTCGAGCGCCTGGCGGCGCGCCGCCAGGGTGTGCGCCAGCCGGTCGCGGTGGCCGTCGATCTCGCCGAGCGCGACGGCATAGGTGGCGCGGTCCACGACCAGGCGCCTGGCACGCTCGAGATACGCCGTGGCACCGTCGAGGTCGCCGCCGGTGAGCGCCCGGTAGGCGCGACGGTGCTCGACCTCTGCCGCCGCCTCGAGCGCCGCCACCACGATGCTGGCCACCAGGATCGCGGCGGCCACGATGCGCAGACCGCGTCCCATCCCCTGCCCTGGGGCGGCAGGCGTCGTCGGGCCAGGTACCGCCGCCAGCAGACCCAGGAACATGGCACCGACCAGCGCCGTCGGTACTTCGTGAAAGTCGAAGTCGATGAGGCCGTGCAGCAGCAGGCCCACGGCACCGGCCCAGACCCCGACCGGCACCAGGTCGTGTGGCCGGCGGAGCGCGCCGGCGCCGCGCCAGAGGATCCAGACGACGCCGCCGACCACCAGCACGAGGCCGACCAGGCCGTGTTCGACCGCGAGCTCGAGCGCATCCCAGTGCGCGTGCGCTGCCGTCTGACCGGTGAGAGCCTCCAGGCGCTGCATGAGCGGCGGCTTGGCCGCGTAGAACGCCAGCCGGAAGGCACCACCGCCGTGCCCCTCGAGCGGTCGCTGGCGGATGAGCCGCCAGGCCCCCTGCGCGATCAGGCCGCGGCGCTCGATGCTCGACAGCTCGATCGGCGAGGCTGCGGCCGACGGCGACCCGGAAGGTTGTGAAAGATCAGTCGCATCGACCGCCGGGATCGATGCCTCCTCCACCACCACCCCATCATCGCCGGCCGGGAGCGCGCGTCCGGTCACGACGCGTCCCGGCGTCTCGAGGCGCTCGACGATGCCGCGCGCCGCGAGCAAGCCGATCAGCACCATCGCCAGCGCTACGGCGACGTGCACCCGCCATGTCCGGCGCCACAGCTCGAGGAGCAGTCGGCGCCCGGCGGTGGCGATCCACGGCACGAGCAGCGCGGCCACGATCAGTGCCGCCAGCCAGGCACCGCGCGAGGCGGTTCCCAGCAAGGACGCCCACGCCAGGAGCGTCGCCACTCCCAGCAGCAGCTTGCCGGTCCCGCGCGCCGCCAGGAACCAGGCGACCGCGACCGGCAACCACGCCACCAGGTAGCCGCCGAGCAGGTTGTGCGTGCCCAGCGGTCTGGCCGGCCAGCTCGGCTCCCAGAGCGCCCGCTCGATGAACGGGTGGATGCCAAGCGTCTGCAGGATGCCCCACACCGCCACCAGCGTCATGCCGGCGAGCCCGGCACCCAGGATCCAGCGCCGTCCACGGGCGGTGATGCCACTGCCCGCGAGCACCACCAGCGGCACCACGAGCGCGGTGCGATCGAGCGCCTGGCCGACCGCCGCCGCCGGGTCGAGCGACCACGGCGTCCGCGCCAGGCCCCAGATCCACGCCGCGACCAGCGGGGTCACCGACCAGGGCCAGCCGCCGGGCCAGGTCTGGCGGGCCGTGGCAACGGCCAGCAGGCCGAGACCAGCGGCCACGATGCGAAACGCCGCCCGGTAGCCGAACCCGAAGGCGTTGACCGTCAACGGCACCGCCGCGACCAGCAGGCAGAGTCCGGCCGTCAGCCAGAACGCACCGCTACGTTGTCGCTGCGGGAAACGGCCGCTGCGCCGCCGCCCGGGGGACGCCCCGCGTCGCCTCGATCCGCCCGTCGTTCGACCTCCCGGGACAGCCTCGAACCGCCGTCCCGATCGTGACCGGGACTCTGCTGCCGCGTTCTGAACGGCCGTCCTCCGTCGCGAGCGGATGGGCGCTGGATCGGGACGCGCGGGCTCAGGCTGGTCCCTTGCGGGCATCCTGGCGCGGGAGAGCGTGGACGCGCGCTCCGGTCGACCCGGGAACGCCTCGCCCAGAGAGTCAGAATCCCCTCCGTCGAGGGGATCAACAGGGTAAAGTGGTCAGCCCCGGAGGGCCGGGTGCACGGACCCTCGAACGGCTCCCAAGATACCAGGGAGCAGTCACTTAGTCAATTCGATTCGCCCTCCGTGCAAGGGCAGATGGGATGGTCCGGTGAACGATGAGCGCTGGTACGACCTGATCGACCGCATTCGCACGCAGTTCGGCACCGTCAGCGCCACCGAGGAGGCGCTGGAGACCGGGCCGGGCAAGCGAGAGGTGGTCGAGTTCGAGAGCCCGATGGGCCGCATGCGGCTCGAGCGCGTCACGCGCCCCGTGGTCAAGGAGAAGCGCACGCACTACTCGAAGCGCGCCGGCTCGGCCACGACCGAGGAGTATGTCTACGAGGAAGGCGAGTTCACGCATCGCGTGTCGCTCTTCCGCTGGAACGGGACCGACTGGCAGGAAGAGGACTATCGCGGCATGTGGCGTTGAGGATCGGCCGCGGCCGGCTCCCCGCAGCCGATCCCCTCGGCGCCGATGCGCCCGCACGCCTCGTGCCCGAGGCAGGGCGATGAGGGACGCAGCCCGAAGTCGCCGGCGACCGCATCGCAGAAATTCGGGTCGGCGGCGATGTTGGTCGGATAGACCCGGCAGCCGGGGGCGAAGTCGATCCCTTCCGGGTTCCAGACGTCGTTGCAGCGCAGCACCTGGCGCTCGATCAGCTGCTCGACGCAGAGGATGGCCGGCGCCCCCCGGTGGCCGGCCACGATATTGCGATCGATCGACGGTGCCGCGTAGTCGACCAGGCAGATGGCGCTGGCGATCCCCGCACTGTCCGCGTTGGCCCAGATCGTGTTCTCCTGGATGATCGCCTGGCCCCGTGCGATGTGCAGCCCACCACCCCCCTCCGCGCCCTCCCCGACCGTGCCGGTGACCACGTTGCGAGCGATCACGTTGCCGGTCACCAGCGGTTCGCTACCGTGCGTGATGGACAGGCCGCCGCCGGCCAGCCGGGCGCGGTTCGCGAGAATCCGGTTACCGCTGATCACCGGCGAGGAGGTCCAGCCGTGCTCCTTGCCGACCCAGATCCCGCCGCCGCGGGCCGCCTCGTTGTCCAGGATCTCGTTGTTGGAGAGCACGGCGTCGGAGCCGTCGATCAGGGCGATACCCCCGCCGCCCGCGGCGCGGCCGAGCGCTCGGTTCCCCACCACGCGGTTGTGGTTGATGCGCGGCGCCGCGTGCTGCCGGCAGAGGATGCCGGCACCATGCTCGCGGGCGCCGCGACGCAGGCCGCCGGTGATCGTGAAGCCGTCGAGCAGCGTGCCGAGGTCGCACTCCTCGAAGAGGACCACCGGACCGTCGCCGTCACCGTCGAGCACGGTCGAGTCCGGGCCGGCGCCGGCGATCATGGCGACGCCATCCGGCACCTGCAGCGTCCCCAGGTAGCGACCCGGTGCCACGCGGACCGTGTCGCCGGCACTCGCCTGCGCCAGCGCCTCGGAAGGCGTCGAGAACTGCGCGGGAACGTGAAGCGTTGCGGCCCAGGCGCGCGCGCCGCCGGCGCTGTAGGTCGCCGTGGCGATGACCGGTAGGCACACCGCCAGCGCCCTCCGGAGCCGGCGCCAGCGGACGCCACCTCCGCCGCGTCCCCCACCTCCGCCACGTCCCCCGCGACCGCCGCGTCCCGCGCGATCCGCGGCCCGATCGCCGCGGCGGACGCCACAGCGCCCGCGCGGTGACCGGTCCCTCGTCCGGACCCGGTGCCGTCCACCGAGGCACTCCCTCTCACGCATGGGCGTTGGCTCCTCCCGGCGCCCGGCCGTGGCCTCCGGCCGGCGCGCCGCGCGCGGCGCGGCCGGAGCGCCCCGTGCCGCTCCGGTTTGACAGACCCTGGAGCCGATGCTAGCGTGCCGGGGC
>JASFRE010000026.1:0-17997 GCA_050115055.1 Candidatus Eiseniibacteriota bacterium
CGTCCGGCGGCAACGGCCACGCGTCCGGCGGCAACGGCCACGCGTCCGGCGGCAACGGCCTCGCGTCCGGCGGCAACGGCCTCGCGTCCGGCGGCAACGGCCTCGCGTCTGCCGGCAACGACGCCCTGGTGGCAGCCGGCGGCGAGTCGGTGGCACCGATCGGCCGTCGCGACGCCGCGCACATGAACCGGCTCTACGCCATCGAGAGCATGCCGACGGTGACCGGCACGATCGCCGATCATCGCTGGGCGCTCGCGGCGAGCGAGATCGAGAGCCTTGCCCGCGACCTGGCCCTGGCGCTCAGGGTCCCGGGCGTGGTTGGCGGTCGCCCGGGTGCGAGCAACGCGCATCCCTGGCTGCGCGCCGTGGTCGATGACCTCCAGAAACATCCCGGGCGATCTCTGGTGGTGGCCGGCGACACGACCTCGCCCGAGGTCCACGCTCTCGTGCACGCGATCAACGTCCAGCTCGGCAACACGGGCAGCACCGTGCACGTGACCGAGCCGGTCGAGGCGCGGCCGGTCCTGCACCACGCTTCCCTCGCCGAGCTGGTCGGCGACATGCGGGCCGGCAACGTCGATCTGCTCTGCATCATCGGCGGCAACCCGGTCTTCGACGCGCCGGTCGATCTGGACTTCGCCGGCGCCCTCGACCAGGTCGGGCTGCGCATCCACCTTGGGCTCTACGACGACGAGACCGCTGAGCGCTGTCACTGGCACGTTCCGGCCGCCCACGAGCTCGAGAGCTGGAGCGACGCACGGTCCCACGACGGCACCGCATCCATCGTGCAGCCGCTGATCGAGCCGCTCTACCACGGCAAGTCGGCGCACGAGCTGCTCGAGGCGCTGGTCGAGGTCGCGCGCGGCGAGGAGAGCACGGAGCCGCCGCTGGTGCCCTACGACCGGCTGCGTGACACGTGGCGGCGCTGGCACCAGGCGCGCCGCGCCGCGGCGGACGCCGGCAGCGCCACGCCTGGCACGGCTGGCGCCGGCAACGGGTCCGCCGGATCCACCGCGATCGCCGCGGACTTCGACACCTTCTGGCGGCGGGCGCTGCACGACGGCCTCATCCCGGGCACCGGCAGCCGGCCCCGCCAGCCCCGCCTCGACCGGGACGGCGTCGAGCGCGCCGCACAGCGCATCGCCGAGCGCGCCGCCACGCGCCGCCAGCGCGCCGCCGGCACCTGCGAGCTCAACCTGCGCCTCGACCCGGCGGTGCACGACGGCTCGCTCGCCAACAACGGCTGGATGCAGGAACTGCCACGGCCGTGGACCCGCCTGACCTGGGACAACGCGGTGCTCGTGAGCCCGGCCCAGGCCTCGACGCTCGGCGTCGAGAACGGCGACGTCGTCCAGGTGACCGCCGGCGAGCGGGCCGTGCAGGCCCCGGTCTGGGTGCTGCCAGGTCACGCGCAGGGCTCGGTGACGCTGCACCTCGGCTACGGCCGCCGTCGCGCCGGGCGCGTGGCGAGCGGCGCGGGGGTGGATGCCTACCCGCTGCGGACGGGCGACGCGCCGTGGCTCGTCGACGACGTGGTGCTCGAGCCGACCGGCGAGCGTCGGAGCCTGGCATGCACGCAGGACCACAACTCGATGGCCGGCCGTGATCTGATCCGCTCCGCGACGATCGACACGCACCGCCGAGACCCGCACTGGGCGCACGCGCACGCTCACGAGCCCGCACCCGACGACAGCCTCTACCCGAACTTCGACTACGATGGTTATGCCTGGGGCATGTCGATCGACCTGTCGGCCTGCACCGGCTGCAACGCCTGCGTCGTCGCCTGCCAGGCGGAGAACAACATCCCGGTGGTCGGCAAGGAACAGGTCCTGGCGGCTCGCGAGATGCACTGGCTGCGCATCGATCGCTACTTCCAGGGGGACATCGACCGGCCGGAGATCGCGCAGCAACCGCTCCTCTGCCAGCACTGCGAGCGGGCGCCCTGCGAACCCGTCTGTCCGGTCGGTGCCACCGTGCACAGCAGCGAGGGGCTGAACGACATGGCGTACAACCGCTGCGTCGGCACCCGCTACTGCTCGAACAACTGTCCGTACAAGGTCCGGAGGTTCAATTTCCTGCAGTTCACCGAACTCCGGCACACCTCGGTCAGCCTGCAGCGCAACCCGGACGTCACGGTGCGCACGCGCGGCGTCATGGAGAAGTGCACGTTCTGCGTGCAGCGCATCAACCACGCGCGGATCACCGCCAAGACCGAGGGACGGCGGATCCAGGACGGCGACATCCAGACCGCGTGCCAGCAGGTCTGCCCGACCCAGGCGATCCTGTTCGGCGATCAGAACGACGCCGGGGCGCGGGTCACGGCGGCGAAGCATGATCCGCTCGACTACTCGCTGCTGGGCGAGCTCAACACGCGGCCGCGGCTGACCTACCTGGCACGGCTCCGCAACCCGAACCCCGCGCTCGACGGCACGCACCAGGAGACGGATCGAGGATGACGACCACCGAACAGCCTCTGCCGGACGCCGGTTCCCGGTACATCGCGCCCGGGCACACGCCGGCGACGGTGAGCGACAAGATCGCCGCGGTGGTGCTCACCCGCACGACCCCGAAGTGGTTCTTCGTGGCCTTCGGGATCGCGTTCTTGCTGGTGATGATGCTGCTCTACGCGGTCACCGTGCTCTTCGTGAAGGGCGTCGGCATCTGGGGCATCAACATCCCGGTCGGCTGGGGCTTCGCCATCGTCAACTTCGTCTGGTGGATCGGGATCGGGCATGCCGGCACGCTGATCTCGGCGATCCTGCTGCTCCTGCGCCAGGGCTGGCGCACGTCGATCAACCGCTTCGCCGAGGCGATGACGCTGTTCGCGGTCGCCTGCGCGGGGCTCTTCCCGATCCTCCATCTCGGGCGGCCGTGGCTCTTCTACTGGCTGTTCCCGTACCCGAACACGATGGCGGTCTGGCCGCAGTTCCGCAGCCCGCTGATGTGGGATGTCTTCGCGGTCTCGACCTATGCCACCGTCTCGGCGCTGTTCTGGTTCGTCGGCCTGGTGCCGGACCTGGCCACGCTGCGCGACCGGGCGACCTTCAAGCCGGTCAAGATGATCTACGGGCTCCTGGCGCTGGGCTGGCGGGGCTCGGCCCGTCACTGGCACAACTACGAGACCGCCTACCTCCTGCTGGCGGCGCTCGCCACACCGCTCGTCGTCTCCGTGCACACCATCGTCAGCTTCGACTTCGCGGTCGGCATCATCCCGGGCTGGCACACCACGATCTTCCCGCCGTACTTCGTGGCCGGCGCGATCTACTCGGGATTCGCCATGGTGATGACGCTGACGATCCCGCTCAGGGCGGCGTTCGGTCTGCACGACTTCATCACCACGCGACACCTGCAGAACATGGCGAAGATCATGCTCGCCACCGGGATGATCGTCGCCTACGGGTACATGATCGAGCTCTTCATCGGCTGGTACAGCGGCAACACCTACGAGACGTTCATGCTGTGGAACCGCATCACCGGCCCGTACGCGCCGCAGTGGTGGACGCTGATCCTCTGCAACGTGCTCACGCCGCAGCTCCTGTGGATCCCGCGGGTGCGCTCGTCGGCGTTCGTCCTGTTCCTGATCTCGATCGTCGTCAACATCGGGATGTGGCTCGAACGCTACATCATCGTCGTCACCAGCCTGCACCGGGACTTCCTGCCGTCGTCGTGGGACATGTACTCGGGCACCTTCTTCGACTGGGCAATCTTGTTCGGCTCGATCGGCCTGTTCCTATCACTGCTCTTCGTCTTCATCCGGCTGCTGCCGATGATCTCCATCTTCGAGATGCGCACCATCCTGCCCGCGGCGCGGGTCCGGCATCGTCCGGCGGAGGATCCGTCATGACCGGCAAGCGAGCGCACGATGGCGACCTCCACGGGCTGGTCGCCGAGTTCGAGAGCGCGGACGCCGTCGTCGAGGCGGCGCGCCGGGCGCACGCGGAGGGCTACCGCCGCATGGACGGCTACACGCCCTTCCCGGTCGAGGCGCTGTGGGAGGCACTCGGACATCACACGTCGCGTCTGCCGCTGATCGTCCTCGCCGGCGGAGCGCTCGGGCTCCTGGCTGGCTTCGGACTGCAGTACTGGATCGCGGCCGTCGACTATCCGCTGAACGTCGGAGGCCGGCCGTTCAACAGCTGGCCGTCGTTCATCCCCGTGACCTTCGAGGTCACGGTGCTGCTGTCGGCCTTCGCCGCGGTCTTCGGCATGCTGGCGCTGAACGGCCTGCCGCGGCCCCATCACCCGGTGTTCAACGCCGAGCGGTTCCGGCTGGCCTCGCGCGATGGCTACTTCCTCTGCATCGAGGCCGACGACCGGCTCTTCGATCGCGAGGCGACCGAGCGCTTCCTGCGGACCCTGAATCCCACCGAGGTCACGGAAGTTGGGACGGAGTGACGACATGAAACGGCGATCGGCCACCGCGGCGCGGAAGTCCGTGACGCCGCGCGGAGGCATCCCGGAGAACCGCGCCGCGCGAGCCCGGACGGGGCGCGGGCGTGGTGAGGCGGAGCGCGGCGAGGACGCGCTGCGCGGCGTCGAGCACGAGATGACGGTCGAGGCAGCGCTCGGGGTCGAGGCGGCGCTGGCGGTCGAGCGGGCACTGCCTGGCGAGCGGACGACGTCCGTCGTGAGGGAGGCGTCCACCGATGACGGGACGGAGACGGCGGCAGCGAGCGCCCTGGCTCCGCCGGTCCACACCCCGACGCCCTGTCTGGACGCCGCCGGACGTCGCTGCCGGCCGATCGTCGCCCGCCTGCGGCGACTGGGACGACCGCTCGGGGGCGTGGTGATCGCCGCGCTGTTCGCCGGAGCCAGCGGCTGCAATCGCGAGATGCGGGACCAGCCGCGCTACGAGCCCCTCGAGATGAGCAGCCTGTTCCAGGACGGCAGTTCGGCCCGCACACCGGTCCCGGGCACCATCGCCCGCGGCGAGCTGCGGGAGGACGCGCACTTCTACCGCGGGATGACGGCCGACGGTGAGCTGGCCTCGACGCTGCCGGTGCCGCTCAGCCGAGAGCTCCTGGCGCGCGGCCAGGAACGCTTCGACATCTACTGCTCGGTCTGCCACGGCCGTACGGGCAACGGCCTCGGCATGATTGTCAGGCGCGGCTTCAAGCAGCCCTCGTCGTTCCACATCGATCGGCTGCGCGAGGTCCCCATCGCCTACTTCTTCGACGTCATGACCAACGGATTCGGCGTGATGTCGAGCTACGCAAGCCAGGTCGAGCCGGCCGATCGATGGGCGATCGCCGCCTACATCCGTACGCTCCAGCTGAGCCAGAACGCGCGACTCGCCGAGCTGCCCGAGGCGGTGCGGCGCGACTTCAATGAGTCCCTGGAGGACGCCGCGAGGGCCGCCGCCGGGGCGGCCACGGCGGGGAACGAGCAGGGACACCACTAGGACGAGCAGGGACACCACCAGTCGACACCGGGACGCGAGACGGTCACGGTCCCGGAGTCGGCTCCGGTCGGAACGGCGGCTCCCGTGGAGCGGCCCCGGGGCGGGCGGCGACGCCGCACACAGGCAGGCAAGCAGGCAGGCAAGGAAGGCCATGGAACAGACCGCGACACGCAGACTCGACGGCAGCGCCCTGACGCTGCCGGCCGGCATGGACCGCTGGCGCCGTCCGGCCTTCGGGATCGGTCTGGCCGGTGCCGTGCTGCTGGTGGTCGGCGTGCTCGTCGATCCCACCCAGTTCTTCCGCTCCTACCTGCTGGGGGTGCTCCTCTGGCTCGGGGTGGCGGTCGGGAGCCTCGGCCTCGTCATGCTCCATCACCTGACCGGCGGCGCGTGGGGCCTCGCGGTGCGGCGGGTGCTCGAGGCATCGGTCGGCACGATTCCGGCGGTGGCGCTGCTCTTCGTCCCGCTCCTCCTCGGCCTCGGGCACGTCTACCCGTGGGCCGACCCGGCGTCCGTCAGCGGTGACGCGATCCTCGAGCACAAGGCGCCCTACCTGAACTCGAGCGGATTCGTCGTGCGCGCCGCCATCTACTTCGCGATCTGGATCATCGTCGGCACGCTGCTCCGGCGCTGGTCGGCGTCCCAGGATGGCGCCGACCCGGGAACGGCGGAGTCGCTGAAGGGGCGCATGCGCGCCCTCAGCGCGCCGGGGATCGTCATCTTCTGCGTGACCATCACCTTCGCCGGCTTCGACTGGCTCATGTCGCTGGAGCCGCACTGGTTCTCGAGCATCTACGGCATCTACATGATCGGCTGCGTGGCGCTGTCGGGCCTGGCGTTCACGGTGATCATCGCCAGCGCCCTGGCGCGGCGCGAGCCGATGTCGCGACATCTGGGCGCCGCTCACTTCAACGACTACGGCAATCTGATGCTGGCGTTCATCATGCTGTGGGCCTACTTCGCGCTCTCGCAGTTCCTGATCATCTGGTCGGGGAACCTGCCGGAGGAGATCGGCTGGTACCTGGCGCGCCTCGATGGCGGCTGGCAGCGCGTCGGTCTGCTCCTGGTCATCGCGCACTTCGCGCTGCCGTTCCTGCTGCTCCTGTCACGCCGCCTGAAGCGCAGCGCCCGCGTGCTGGCCTGGCTGGCGGCGGGAGTCCTCGTCATGCGCTGGGTCGATCTGGTGTGGCAGACGGTGCCGTCCCACCACCCGGACGGTCTCACCCTGCACTGGCTCGATCTCGTGGCCCCGGTCGCCGTCGGCGGCATCTGGCTCGGCGTCTATCTGACACTGATCGCGCGGCGGCCGCTGCTGCCCGTCGGCGCACCCGACATCGGGGAGGCGGTGCATCATGGCTGATCACGACCGGGCCACCCGCGGCCCGCAACCTGGAGGCGGCGGCGCGGGGCCGCAGGAGCCGATCCCGCCGGGACAGGGTCCGTTCGATCGCGAGATCAACCTGCGAGCCGTCGTCCTCTTCGGGGGCGCGCTGGCGGTCAGCGTGATCGTCAGCATGATCTTGATGTGGTTCATGTTCCAGTATTTCGATGCGCGCGGTGATGCGCTCGCCGAGCGCCGGGTGTCGCCGCTGGTGGCGCCCGGCGAGCGGCGCCTGCCGCCGGAGCCGCGCCTGCAGGCGAGCCCGCCGGCCGACCTGATCGCGATGCGCGCGGCCGAGGACTCGGTGCTCACCGGCTACGGCTGGGTCGATCAGCATGAGGGCATCGTCCGCATCCCGGTCGCGGAAGCAATCGACCTGGTGGCCGATCGGGGCCTCGTGCGTGCCACGCCGACCCCGGCCGGCTCGGTGCAGCGCCCCTGGCAGCGCCTCGAGTCGTCCTCCACCGCGGGGGAGCACACGACACCGGAGCGCGCGCCGGACGACGGCACGCACCCAGACCCGCGCCGGTCCGAGGCTTCGAGCGACCATGACCGGTAGCGGTGTGACAGCGGGCAGCTCCGTGCTGACGGGGCGATTCGTGACAGCGGGAAGAGACGTGACGATGGGCGGAGCCGTGACGGACGGTCGACCGGCCGACGCGGCGGACCGGGTCGGCGTCGCCACGACGGGTTCCGTCACCGGGGAGCGCCGCGATCGACTGGGCGGTCTCCCTGGCGGGAGAAGCGACATGACGACCACCTCCAACCGATCCAGCACGCACCGCCGTTCGGGCGGCGGGGCGACGCCCGGCCGGAGACGCGCCGGGAGCAGCGGGACGATGCGCATCGCGACCATCGCCCTGCTGGTGACGGCCGGCGCCATGCTGCCGGTGATGTCGCCGGTGACGCCGCCGCTGATACCGACGGCGGTGGCCCAGGGCCTCAGGGCCTCCCAGCAGCAACCCGGGGTCCAGGAGAGCATCCCCGACGCGCTCAAGAACGTCGGCTTCGATCAGCGACTGGGCGAGCAGGTGCCGCTCGACCTCGCCTTCACCGACGAGGCAGGCAATACGGTGACGCTCGGCGACTACTTCGGCAAGCGCCCGGTCATCCTGTCGCTCGTCTACTACGAGTGTCCGATGCTCTGCACCCTGGTGCTGAACGGGCTCGCCGGGGCGCTCAAGGGCGTGCCGTTCGAGATGGGCGAATCGTACGACGTCCTGACCGTCAGCTTCGACCCGGACGATACCCCGCGCCTGGCGAGCGCCAAGAAGGCCAAGTACCTCGACTCCTTCGGCTTCGAGGACAGGGGCGACGCCTGGCACTTCCTGGTCGGCGACCAGGAACCCATCCGGGCGCTGACCGAGGCCGTCGGCTTCCGCTACGCCTATGACGAGGAGACCGATCAGTTCGCGCACGCCTCGGGCATCATGGTCCTGACGCCCGAAGGCAAGGTGTCGCGCTACTTCTTCGGTGTCGAGTACTCGCCGCGCGACCTGCGGCTGGGGCTGGTCGAGGCCTCGGAGAACCAGATCGGCTCCGTGGTCGACCAGGTGTTGCTCTACTGCTTCCAGTACAACCCGGCCTCCGGGACCTATGCGGCCACCGCGCTCGGTCTGGTACGCGTCGCCGGCATCGTCACGGTCATCGCGCTGCTCCTGTTCATGATCCGCAGCGTGCGTCGTGACCGTCGCCGTGCATCATCCTCCACGGGAGTGGCTCCCTGATGTTCCTGCAGCAGCAAGCCCCTCTGTTCCCCACGCGGGCATCGAGCCTCGCCGGCCAGGTCGACGCGCTCTATCTGACGGCGATCGCGATCAGCGTGTTCTTCTCGGTGCTGATCGTGGCGGTGATCATCTACTTCATCGTCCGGTACCGGCGACGCCACGCGGGCGAGATCGGCGCACCGGTGCACGGCTCGACGCGGCTCGAGATCATCTGGACCGTCATCCCGCTCGGCATCACGCTGTTCATGTTCGCCTGGGGGGCGAAGGTCTTCTTCGACATCTCGCGCCCGCCGGCCGACGCCGCCGAGTTCTTCGTGGTCGGCAAGCAATGGATGTGGAAGATCCAGCATCCGGAGGGCCGCCGCGAGATCAACGAGCTCCACGTGCCGCTCGGACAGCCGGTCAAGCTGACCATGACCTCGGAGGACGTGATCCACAGCTTCTTCGTGCCGGCCTTCCGGGTGAAGGCGGACGTCCTGCCGGGCCGCTATACCACGGTCTGGTTCGAGGCCACCCGCCTCGGCACGTTCCACCTGTTCTGCGCCGAGTACTGCGGCACCGACCACTCGCGCATGATCGGCTCGGTGATCGTCATGGAACCCGACGACTACGAGGCCTGGCTGGCCAGCGAGCCGGGCGGCACCTCGGTGGTGGCGAGCGGCGAGGAGCTCTTCACCCAGCACGCCTGCAATACCTGTCACCGGGACGACACCGACGTGCGCGGCCCCTTCCTGACCGGCGTGTTCGGCAAGCCGGTCAAGCTGGCCGACGGGCGCACCGTCGTGGCCGACGAGAACTACCTGCGCGAGTCGATCCTCAGTCCGACGGCCAAGGTCGTCGCCGGCTACCAGCCGGTCATGCCGATCTTCAAGGGACTGATCTCCGAGGAGGAGGTGATCTCCCTGATCAGCTACCTGAAGTCGCTCGATGGCGGCGACTCGGCCGGTGCGACGGCCACCGGCGGCAGCGAGCCGGAGCCCCAGGGATCGCCAGGCAATCCGCCCCCACCGGCCGGTGAGAGGGAGCTCGACTGATGAGCACGCACGCCGACGCCAACCCCCCGGGTACCAACTACCTGAACGCCTCGTGGGGCCTCAAGTCGTGGCTCCTGACCACCGATCACAAGCGGATCGGTCTCCTGTACCTCGGATCGGTCACCTTCTTCTTCCTGGTCGGTGGCCTGTTCGCGCTGCTCATCCGTCTCGAGCTGGTCACGCCGGGCGGCGATCTGGTGACCGCGGACACCTACAACCGCCTGTTCACGATGCACGGCGTGGCGATGGTGTTCTTCTTCCTGATCCCCGCCGTCCCGGCCGTGCTCGGCAACTTCCTGGTGCCGATGATGATCGGTGCCAGGGACCTCGCCTTCCCGCGGCTCAACCTGGCGAGCTGGTACGTCTACAACGCCGGCGCCGTGCTGACGCTCTGGTCGATCCTGCACGGTGGTGTCGATACGGGCTGGACCTTCTATACGCCATTCAGCTCCACCTACTCCAACAGCTACGTGATGGCGACCGCGGTCGGCGTGTTCATCAACGGCTTCTCGAGCATCTTCACGGGGCTCAACTTCATCGTCACCATCCACCGGATGCGGGCGCCGGGCCTCACCTGGTTCCGGCTGCCGCTGTTCATCTGGTCGCATTACGCGACCAGCCTGATCATGGTCCTGGGCACCCCGGTGGTCGCGGTGACGCTCCTGCTCGTCGGCGTCGAGCGCGCCTTCAAGGTCGGGATCTTCGACCCGAACCTCGGCGGCGACCCGATCCTCTTCCAGCACCTGTTCTGGTTCTACTCGCACCCGGCGGTCTACATCATGGTGCTGCCGGCGATGGGCGTGGTCAGCGAGCTGATCGCCGTCTTCTCGCGCAAGCGGATCTTCGGCTACTCCTTCGTCGCCTTCGCGTCGATCTCCATCGCCGTGCTCGGCTTCCTGGTCTGGGGTCACCACATGTTCGTGAGCGGCCAGTCGGTCTACGCCGCCACGATCTTCTCTGTCCTCACGATGCTGGTCGCCATCCCCTCGGCGGTGAAGGTCTTCAACTGGACGGCAACCCTCTACCGGGGGTCGATCTGGGCGCAGACGCCACTCTACTACGCGCTCGGGTTCATCGGCCTGTTCCTGGTCGGCGGCCTGACCGGCGTCATGCTGGGAACGCTGGGCATCGACGTGCACGTGCACGACACCTACTTCGTGGTGGCGCATTTCCACTACGTGATGGTGGGCGGCACGGTGATGGCCTACCTGGGGGGCATCCACTACTGGTGGCCGAAGATCTCCGGGCGACTCTATCCCGAGACACTGGCGAAGATCGCGTCGGTCATCGTCTTCATCGGCTTCAACGCCACGTTCTTCCCCCAGTTCGTTCTCGGCTACCTCGGGATGCCGCGCCGCTATCATGTCTACCCCGAGGAGTTCCAGGTCCTCCACGTGCTGTCGACGGCCGGCGCCGCCGTCCTCGGCATCGGCTATCTCATGCCGATCGTCTATCTGGCGTGGTCGCTCAAGTGGGGGCCCCGGGCCGGTCGCAACCCGTGGAACGCTCCGGGTCTGGAGTGGAAGACCGAGTCACCACCGATCACCCACAACTTCGCGGTGATGCCGGTCGTCACGACCGAGGCATACGACTTCAGCCATGTGGAGGAGGAGCAGCATGCCTGACGCGACGACCACGCAGCGCTCCGGCGGCGGTCCGGCGCCGGCGAGCGATCCGGCGCCCGGCGGCGCAGTTGCCACCTCCACCGGTGCGGCAGCCGCCGGGAGCGGGGACGCGCCGCTGGCCTCCCATTTCGACTCGCTCGAGCAGCAGCGGGAGTCCGTGTCGCTGGGGATGTGGATCTTTTTGGTGACGGAGATCCTGTTCTTCGGTGGTGTCTTCGCCGTCTACCTGGTCTACCGGACTCGCTTCCCGACCGCGTGGACCGCCGGCAGCTTCGAGCTGGACATCACCCTGGGCGCGGCCAACACGGCGATCCTGATCGCCTCGAGCTTCACCATGGCGATGGCCGTCTGGAGCGCCCAGACCGGCAGGCGGCGGCCGCTCATCGGCTTCCTGGTGTCGACGCTGACGCTCGGCTCCACGTTTCTGGTCATCAAGGGCTTCGAGTACGCCGCCAAGTGGCAGCACCACCTGGTGCCCGGGCCGCACTTCCACTACGACGGACGCTTCGCCGGCCTGGTGGACGGCTCCAACGTGCAGCTCTTCTTCTCGACCTATTTCCTGATGACCGGACTGCACGCACTGCACATGGTGATCGGTGCCGGGCTCCTGGTCTGGCTCATCACCGGCGCGGTGCGCGGCCGTTTCTCGACGCGCTACTACAACCCGGTCGACATGACCGGGCTGTACTGGCACTTCGTCGATATCGTGTGGATCTTCCTGTTCCCGCTGCTCTACCTGATCGGACGGCACTAGCGAGCGCGGTCACCTGGGCGGGCACCAGCCACCCGCCACGGAGGAACGGTCGTGTCCGACCACGTGATCTCTCCCCGGATCTACCTGACGATCTTCGCCGCCCTGCTCGTCCTGACGACCACGACCGTCGTCGTGGCGTTCATGGACCTGGGCGCGTTCAACAACGTCGCGGCGCTGTCGATCGCCGTCGCCAAGGCGGTCCTCGTCATCCTGTTCTTCATGCACGTGCGCTACTCGACGCCGCTCACCTGGCTGACGGTCGCGGGCGGTTTCTTCTGGCTGGCGATCCTGCTCGTCCTGACCTACAGCGACTACATCTCGCGCGGCTGGCTGGGAGTGCCGGGCAAGTAGACGCCGGCGCCGCCGGCCGGCCGCCAGCCTCGCGGGAGGCGGCTCTCCGGACCCGGCGTCCCGGTCAGCGCGCGAGCCGCCGAGGAGGCGTGTGGCCAGCGTGGACCCGGAGATCGCAGGGGAACCGCTCGGGCGCCTGCACGACGACGGCGCAGACCGGCCGCGCCCCGACCGCGCGCCCGGGCGCGACGGCGACCCCGCATCCCGGCACGTCATCCACGTGCTGGGGACCGCGCAGGACGGCGGGCTCCCCCAGCTCGGTGCGCAGACGCCGGCCGACAGCCTGGCGCGCCGCACCCCGGCACACCGGCGCACGGCGGCCAGTCTGTGCGCGGTCGCCGGCGACGGCCGCGCGCTGCTCGTCGACGTCACTCCCGACGTGAAGGAGCAGGAGCGACGCCTCCTCGCCGATCCGGTCTACGCAGCGCGCCGCCTGGCCGGGGAGCGGGGCAAGACTCCGGCAGCGACGGCGCCCCAACCCTTCGACGCCATCCTGCTGACGCACGCTCACGTCGGTCACTACGGCGGTCTCGTACACCTCGGCCACGAGTGCGCCGCCACCCGCGGCATCCCCTGCCACGTCACCGCGCGCATGGCGGCGTTCCTCCGGCAGAACGCTCCCTGGGAACAGCTCGTCCGCCGCGGTCACCTCGAGCTGCACGTGCTCGGCGCGGCGACCGGCGACGCGGCCCCGGCCGGGGTCGCGGAACACCGCGCCGCCACGCTCGCGCCATGGCCCGGACTCGAGGTGCGGGTCTTCACCGTGCCCCACCGCGCGGACTACACCGACACGCTCGGCGTGTCGATCAACGACACCGTGCTCTACGTGCCCGACATCGATGCATGGGATGCCTGGGACGGGGCACGTGACGCGATCGCGTCCCACCCGATCTGCCTGCTCGACGGCACGTTCCACGACGAGCGGGAGCTGCCGTCGCGTGACCGCGCCGAGATCCCCCACCCCACGGTCGTCGAGACCATGCGCCGCTTCGCCGACCTCGCCGCCACGCAGCGCATCGTCTTCACGCACCTGAATCACACGAACCCGCTGTGCGATCCCGGCAGTCCGGAGGCGCGACGTGTCGCGGACGCCGGCTTCGAAGTCGCCCACGAGATGATGCGCTTCGAGCTCTGATCGCCGCGGGCCGGCCACGTCGCCGCGGCCCGGCCACGCCCCGCGGGCCGGCCACACCCCCGCGACCCGCGTCACCGATCCCGGCCCCATCGCGACACCGCATCCTCCATCAGCACGGCTTCCAGCGCGATTTTCACGCACGGTTCATGCAAGCCCAACACGGACTCGCTAGGATCCCGTCTGCCTGGTCGAGCGTCGACGACGGCCCACCCGGGGAGCGGCCCGGAGGCCCCTGACGCACCGGCCGAGCAATACGGTGTCTGAGCTCGAACCCGATCTCACTGCATGACCAGACGGAGCTCAGCCTCGGGGCGTCGCGGCTCACCGGCTGCGGCGTCACCGTTTCGAGGCGACCCGGTGGCGAGGGGCACCGCGTCGGTGCCACCAGGAGCGCGGTGGCGAGGCGTTCCGGTGGCCTGGCGCTCACGACACCACGCGACGGTCGTGCCTGCTACAATGCGTCCCGGTCCAGGCGAGGCGTCCACCGGGGCGACGAGATGCAGTGTCCGAGCACCTGCCCGTCTCCTGTCCGGCGCGGCGTCGACACGCTGAGCGCGTCCTCAACGCGGGAGATCGGGTCCATCGTGCAGATCTCGTTTCACGGCGGCGCCGGCACCGTCACCGGCTCCAAGCACCTGCTCACGCTCCGCGACCAGCAGATCCTGATCGACGCCGGCCTCTTCCAGGGCCTGAAGGAGCTCCGCGCCCTCAACTGGCGCAAGCCCACCTTCGACCCGGCCGCGGTCGACCACCTGCTCCTCACCCACACCCACATCGATCATGCCGGCTACCTGCCGCGCCTGGTGCGGGAGGGCTACACGGGGCCGGTGCACTGCACGCCGGCCACCGGGGATCTGGCCCGGCTGCTGCTCCTCGACGCGGCCCACATCCAGGAGGAGGATGCCGCCTACGCCAACCGGAAGGGCTTCTCGAAGCACCGCCCGGCGCTGCCGCTCTACACGCGACGCGACGTCGACGCGACGCTCCGTCTCATGCGCCCGGTCGATTTCGAGACCTGGATCGACCTCGAGCATGGCGTGCGCGCTCGCTTCCTGAACGCCGGACACATCCTCGGTTCGGCGATGGTGGAGCTCGAGATCGAGCGCCCGGGCACTCGCACGCTCCGTGCGGTCTTCAGCGGCGACGTGGGGCGTTACGACATGCCGTTGCACGTCGATCCGCGACCGCTGCCGCCGTGTGACATCCTCGTCGTCGAATCGACCTACGGCAACCGTCTACACGATCACCAGCCGCTCGAGGAGCAGATCGTCGAGCCCTTCACCCGCACCTTCGAGCGCGGTGGCGTCGTGCTCATCCCGTCGTTCGCGGTCGGACGCGCCCAGCAGATCACGCTCATCCTGCGCCGGCTCATGAAGGCAGGGCGGCTGCCCGAGGTCCCGATCCATATCGACAGCCCCATGGCGGTCGACGCCACGCGCATCTACTCGAAGTACCTGGACGAGCACAATCTCGACGCCTGCCTGAGCGAGGACGGACGCAGCCGTCTCTTCCCCGAGGACGTCTACTTCCATCGCAGCGTCGACGACTCGAAGCGGCTCAACGCGATGGACGGCCAGCGCATCATCATCTCGTCGAGCGGCATGATGACCGGCGGGCGCATCCTGCACCACCTGCGCCGACGCCTGCCGGACCGCCGCAACCTCCTCTGCCTGGTCGGCTACCAGGCGGTCGGCACGCGCGGGAGGCGGCTGCTCGACGGCGCGCGCGAGCTCCGCATGCACGGCCAAGATGTGGCGGTCGATGCCCGCTTCCTGTCACTGCACGGCATGTCGGGGCACGCCGACCGCGACGAGCTCCTGCGCTGGATCCGTTCGGACGGGGCGCGGCCACGGCGCGTCTTCGTGACCCACGGCGAGCCCGACGCGGCGATCTCGCTGTCGGCGACCATCGAGGCCGAGCTCGGGGCGATGACCATCGTGCCGGGGCTGGGCGATCGTTTCGAGCTCGACGACCTCGACCGCGTCGGCTGAGCACCGGGCCGGCGGACGCCGATGCGGGAGCCGCGGGGACGTCGCGTTGCGCAGCGGGACACCCCTCAGGAGACGCCCTCCGCCAGTGGCACGGCGCCCGCGAAGACCTCGCCGGTCGCACCGTGGATCGACACCACCTCGCCGCGCGCCACCCGCCCGCGCTCCGTCCCGTCGTCGTCGGTGAACACCACCTCGCCGCGCTCGGCATCCACCCGGAGTCCGGCGGCGCTCATCACCGCGTGGTATGCCTTCTCGTCGATGCCATGGATGGCGACGGCGGCGTGCGAGGTCGAGCCACCGCGCGCGGTCAGCAGTCCGTCGGCCGACAGGATCATCGGGATGTCGTCCGGCGTCGGGTTCTCGACGACGAGCAGGACACCATCGGCCGCGTCGTCGCCCGCATCGTTGCCGTCACCGTCCGCCTCCGGATGCCCCGCCAGCGCCTCGCAATCGGCGTCGCAGAGCGCCACGCGCCCGCGGAAGGCGGAGCCGCGGATGCCGATGCCGCGCGTCAGCGGCTCGGCCGCGTCGGCGAAGTCGCGCCCGCCCTTCTCGACCACGGTCTCCGCCATGCGGGTCTGCAGCACGCTCAGGACACCGCGGTCGACGGTGAACTCCACCTCCTGGTCGCTGCCCATGTAGCGCCGGAGCCGGGTGACGACGCGCTTCATCCGCCGCTCGAGCATCGGCATCAGGGTGCCGAGGTCGTGGGCCGATTTCATCGAGTCCGATGACAGGAGACCGCCGACCAGGTCGTCGCCGGCGGCCGAGAACTTGATCTCGCCGGCGAAGACGCGGATGCCGCTCGGCGTCATCTCGGTCCGCGGGATGACACCGGTCAGGGAGGCGCGCGACTCGTCCATGCCCTCGCCGACGAACTCGTTGCGACGATTGCCGAACGCCATCTCCTGGACGATGGCCGCGGTGTTCCAGTCGTGGCAGATGCCCTTGATGGCGCGGTACCGGCGGGCACGCTCCGCCTCCCAGGAGGCCAGGACGCCCTGCACCGCCTCGAACAGCTGGCGCATGGGATCGGCCAGCAGCGCGTCGAGCGCCGCACCGTGGCCCGCATCGCGCAGGACCTGCTTCGACGCCTCGGCGATGTCGCGCATCGCCTCCGGCGGCAGGTCTTCCTTGTACTCGACGTCGTACCGCCGCTTGGCGTCGTCGACCAGGTCGTGTGACTCGAGATCGATGCCCCAGGCGGCCTGCCCGAACGAAGCCAGGAAGCGCCGGTAGGTGTCGTAGGCCTGCCAGGCGTCGCGCTCGGCCAGGGCGCCCGCGACGTCGTCGTTCATGCCGACGAAGACGACCGTCGACAGCATGCCGGGCATCGAGAAGACCGAGCCGCCGCGCACCGCCAGCAGCAGCGGCTCCTCGACGCTGCCGAAGCGCCGGGCGGCGCCCTCATCGCGCGCGATGTCCTCCTCCAGCACGCGCAGGTGGGCGGTGAGCTGTTGCTCGAGCTCGCGGCGCTCGGCGACGTGACGGCCGTGCCGCGCCACCGTGGTCGGCAGGATGAAGCCGTCGCGGGTCGGCACGCCGAGCAGGCTGATGTAGAGGAGGCCGCTGCCCTTGCCGCCGTAGAGCTCGCGCAGCGTCGGCTGGCCCTCGCCGTCGTCGGCGCGGCGCTCGAGCGTCTCGCGGTGCGAGAGGTGCACGATGCCGAACCCACCGTCGCCGTCCGCGGCCACCGGCTCGCCGCCCACCGGCTGCTCGAGGTCGGTGACGTGCGCCCGGATGTGGGTGCGGGCGATGTCGCAGAAATGGCCGATCGTGTTCAGGTCGTGCATGTAGCGCTTGACGTTGCCGAGCACGGTCACGAGGTCGCCCGCCTTCAGCCCGAGACGTGGCGCCATCGCCTCGAAGGAGATCGTCGCCCGCCGCAGGAGCTTGTGGTAGAGCCGCTGCATCGCATCGAGCACGTTCGACAGCTCGGCGTAGGTCTTGCCGCCATCGACCAGCATCCGCGACAGATCGGCCAGCTCGCGCGAGGAGAAGCCGCTGTGATCGAGGTTGACCGTCGAGCGGCGGATGATCTCCAGGCACTCGCGGATGTCGACGCCGTGCTCGTCGTAGCCGCTGGCGATCCGCCGGAGGCTCAGATAGGCGATCTCCTCGAGCAGGCAGTCGAGCTGGTAGAGGTAGTAGCGCTGCTCGGTGAAGCCGCCCGCCTCGATCATGCCGCGCACGTCGCCGCGCAGGGCACAGATCCGGCGGAACGTCTGCCGGTAGTCGCTGGCCTGGTAGGCCCCGAGCACCGCGTCGAGCTGCCCGGCGGTGGCATCCAGGTAGAGGCGGCGGACCTCGCGTGCGAAGGACTCGACGGCGTGGCGCGCGTGCGCGATGAGCGGCTCCACGTCACTGGCCGGGTCCTGGGGCGTCGCCTCCTCGAGCTCGCGCAGGTCCCGGGCGATCGCCGTGGCGACGGCGTCCGGCACCGCGACATCGTCGATCTTCTTCCTGATGACTCGCAGATGATGCTGGTAGACCCAGCGGTTGCGTGCGCGCAGACCGTCGTCGATCAGCGTCTCGACCTCGTCGCGGATCGAGTTGCCGAGCTCGCAGCGCATGAGCCGCTCGGCGTAGGCCTCGCGC
>JASFRE010000027.1:0-17889 GCA_050115055.1 Candidatus Eiseniibacteriota bacterium
CCGCGCTGCCGGCGGCGGGCGCGACCATGTCGACCATGCGGCGCACGATCATCGTCGTCTTGCCGGTGCCGGCGCCGGCGATGACGACCAGGTTGCGCGCGCGCTCGCCGACGATCTCGTCGCGGGCCGTGTCGTCGGGAAGCGCCGGCCGACGGGTCATCGCTCACCGTCCTCGCCGGGCGTCGACGCGCCGTCCACCAGCAGCTGGCGAAAGGCGATGGCGGCCGGCGGCAGCGTGTCGCGCCGCAGCTTGGCGGCGCGCAGGGAGACGGGGTCGGCGTCGCACAGGGCGCGGAAGTCGCAGTAGCGGCAGGTGCCGGGATCGGGCGTGCGCGGGAAGACGCCGCTCGCGAGCATCGCGTGCGCGACGCGCAGCCAGTCGGTCAGTGCCCGGTCGAGGACCTCGAGCGTTCGGCCGGTGAAGCGACGGTCAGGGTCGCGGCCGACGGCGGCATAGACGTAGGCCGCCTCGGCCACGCGGGCCGCTGGCGGGCCGGCCGCCACCACGCGCGCATAGAGGGCGATCTGCAGATCGATCGACGGCTGGATCGGCTCCTCGGCGAGGGAGTGCGCGCGGCCCGTCTTGAAGTCACGCACCGCGAGCGATCCGTCGTCGAGCCGATCGAGGCGGTCGATCGTGCCGTGCACGTGGAGCTGTGCCCCCTCGCCGATCCCGAGCGGCACGCCGGCCGGATCACCGAAGTCGCGCTCGCTGGCGACGAAGGTGCGCCGTCCCTGGTTCCACTCGTAGCGTACGAAGCGCGCCACGGTCTCGGCGAGGCGGGCGCGCTCGCGAGCGATCACGCCGGCGCCGGTCAGCGGATGGCAACCCAGCGCGGCATCGAACGCCGCGTCGGCGAGACGGGCGGCCTCGCCGAGCCAGTCGCCGAGACGCCCCTCGTGACGGCAGAGCGCGGTGCCCGCCCGCTCCATCAGGCGCTCGAGCACGCGGTGCGTCAGCGAGCCGAAGGTGAGCGGATCGAGGCGGTCGCCGCGCGGCGGCTCGGGCGGTGCCTCGAGCCCGAGGATGCTCGACAGCATGAAGGCGTGCGGACAGGCGAGCAGCCGCCCGAGACCGGTCGGCGACACGGCCCGCGACGGCGCCAGGCCCGGCGCCAGCGCGGGTGCCAGCGCGGGCGACCAGACGGCACGCAGATCGCCGTCCAGGGGCTCGAAGCAGCTCGCGAGGAGACGCGCGTCATCGAGATGGCAGAGCCGCCTCAGGTCGAGGGCGGCGCTCGTGCCGGCGAGCCAGCGCGGCGGCACGCGGTGCTGGACGGCACCGGAGGGCGCGCCTCCGGAGGACCGCCTGGCGCTCCGGAGCTCGACCGCCGGCAGGAGCGGCAGGGCGTCCGCCGTGCGGCGGCGGCGACCGACCCCCGGCGCGATGTAGAGCCGTTGGAGGTGCTCGGCATCCGGCACCGGGCCCGGTGCCTCGCCGCCATCGAGCTGCCGGCCCAGCGCCATCGCCACCTCGAGCATCGCCCCGGAGAGCTCGCGCTGCGAGCCGTCGACCCAGCGGCGCGGCGCCGAGAACGCCAGCCGCTCGCCGGTCCCCATCACCAGTCGACAGAGATCGTGCAGGTCGGAGAGCACCTGGTCGAGGGCGCGCTCGACGACCAGGCGACCGGGGCGCGCGGCCTCGATCCGCGCGCGCGCCGCCGCCGGCAGCACCGGGTCCTCGCGCGGCGCCGGTGGGAGCACCCCCTCGGCCAGGCCGATCACGCGCACCGCCCGGAAGCACAGGCCGCGCACGGCGCGCGGCGAGCCGAGGGTCAGCGCCGCCCGGCCACCGCCGTCGCTGCCGGTCCGCAGCACGGCGAAACGCTCGACCAGGAACTCGACCGCCTCGCCGCCTGCGAGGTGCGCCGCGACGTCCGGAGCGAGCACCGGGGCAAGCTCGCGCTCGAAGCGCTCGAGCAGGCGTGGCGGCGACGGCGGCAGCGGCAGCCAGCGACGGACGAAGGCGGCGATCCTGGACCACAGCTGATCGAGCGGTAGCGCGTCCGCGATGTCCGTGACGATCGCGTCGAGCTCGCGCACCGCCGGCAGGATGGCATCGAGGGTCCGCGTCCAGCGCGCCCTCTCCCGGCGCGCGATGAGATGCGCCCGCTTCTCGGGCTCCACGTCCTCCTCTGCAGCCTCCTCGCCGATCGCGCCGCGCCGCGCCGTCGAGGCGGCACGCGGCGTGTCGCGATCGGCCGCGAGCTGCTGTCGGAAGCGCTCGAGCCCCGCGAGCCAGGACCGCGCCCCGTCCGGGTGCGCGGCACTGCCCCCTGCGATGCCCGCCTGATCGACGAGGCGGGCGAGGCGCGACGGGGTCCAGCGCTCGCCGGCGTCCGTCGCGTCGCCGGCGGCGCCGGCGGCCGGCGCCGGCCGCAGCGTGCCGAGCAGCGGCACCATGCGCTCGACCGACAGGTGGCTGGCCAGCGCCTCAAGCAGCGCCCGGAGCCGCCGGCCGGCCACGGTGTGGCTGGCCGGCCGGTCGTCGAGCACCTGGACGGCGTCGAGCGCGATCGGCAGGCGCGCCAGGCGGTCGATGACCGGCGGCGCGTAGACGTCGATCCGCGTGGCGACGACCGCGATCTCCTCGAGGGCGACGCCGTCCAGGACCTGCTCGACGATCCAGTGAACGGTCGCCTCCACCTCCTCCTCGAGGCTGGCGTACTCCTCGAGATCGACCACCTGCCCGGTCGCGTGCGGCTCGCCATCGCCGTCCGGCGCCGGGCGGGGCACCGCTGCGCACGCGCCCGCGGCCGCCGTCCCGTCCGCCGAGCCGCCGGTCTGGAAGAGCCGCCGTCTGAGCCGCGCGAGCTCGGCCGGGAACACCGCCGCATCCCGGGCCGCAACGCGCCGCGCATCCGCTCCACCGGCCCGCCGGTCGTCTGCCCCCCCGCACACCACCACGGACACCAGCTGCCGCCAGCGCTGCGTCGCCGGTCCGCGCTCCGGACGCCCGGCCAGCAGCGCCACCCGGCAGCGCGGCAGGGCCGCCAGGAACTCGAGCAGCACGACGTCGGGATCGCTGGTGAGGAGTGCGAATACCGGGCCGAGCGGCGTGGCGATGCCGGGCGCGCCGCGCAGCAGCGACGCCGCCCGCCGCATGGCGCCGGCGGCGGTCAGGCAGGGCAATGGCGGCGCCGGGTGGCCGTCGGCGGCGGCGCCCGGCGGTTCGCCCTCGGCCAGGCGCCACAGCGTGACGACGTCCTCGAGCCGCGCCCGGTCGCACGCCGCGTCCGGCAGCGCGGTGGCGACCGCCGCCGCGCTGGCGACGTCGAGGCCGGCACGCTCGAGGTCGTCGATGGCGCGCGCCATCGCCTCGACGTAGCCGCGGCGCACGAGGTCGGAGGCGGTGAAGTAGCCGAGGTGTGCCGGCTCGACACCGGCCGCGAACCGCCGCCGCAGCTCGAGCCGGCGGCGTGCCTCGCCGCCGCGTCGCGCCGGCTGCCCCGCCCGCGCCAGGAGCTCGAAGGCGAGGCCGGCCGGGCGCGCCATGCTGACCCCGAGGAGCCAGCCTGGCGCGTGCCGCTCGACGACGCCGTGACGGCGTAGCTGGTGTGCGAGCGCATCGCTCGCGGTCAGCACCGTCGCCCGGCGTTCGAGGCGGTCGGGCAGCGCTGCCAGGTGATCGATCAGCCAGGCGCGCAGCCCTGCCGGGTCGTCGGTGGTCTCGAGGGTGAGGTCGAGCACGGGCGGGTCGGCTGCCATGGGCTCGGATTCGTCACGGGGCCGGCCGACGTGCGAGATCGGTGGGGGCGACGTCGACGCGAGTGCCATCGCGGCATCCGTCACCGCGCGGCGCAGGCAGGAGCATAGTCGAGTCGTGCACGACTCCGCAATGCGTCGGACGGCTGCCCGGCGCGGCGCACGCCGGACACGCGAACGCCCGGGGCCGGTCCCCGTGCACCGCCTCTCGCGAATCGAGCGGCGGCGCGACGGGGAGCAGCGCCCGGGCGTTCGTCAGGTCGCGGACGATCGGCGCCGGAGCGTGCCGGTCGTCCCGCATGGAATCCACCGCCGACCTGCCCCGTCACGTCGGTGATCCGTCACCCTCTCGACGTCACGGGACGGCGGCGCGGATGGCGTGGCAGCAATCGGCCTACTGGAAGTTGGCCTTGATGCTGCCCCAGGTGGTCGGCACGACCGGCGTCGCGCCGAGCTCGCGGATGCTGACGTTGTCGAAGGCAACCACGTTGCCCGGCGCACCACCGCCCGCGAACAGGCGGAAGTCGGTCATGTCGATCGTGCTACCGGCCATGCCGCCCTCGAGGTACCAGTCGGTCGGCATGTAGGTGACCGGCGCGCCACCCACCTGGATGTTGGCGATCGAGACCTCGACGCACTTGTTCAGCGTGAAGTCGATCTTCATCGTCCCGCGGTACCAGTTGTTCAGCGCCAGGTTCTCCCAGTCCGCCCCGCCGGTCGGGTACGGGGTCAGGAACTGGGCGCCGGCGGCATCGTACATGATGTACGAGTGCCGGAAGAGCGTGCCTTCGAAGCCCGGCTCCCACTCGAACAGGGCGATGAAGTCGTTCGGAGACGGCTGCGCCGAGAAGCTGCCGAGGTTGTTGGCCGGCGCCCCACCCGGATTCGTGTAGAAGCAGCAGAAGTCGTAGGCGAACTCCCAGACCTGGCTGGTCAGCGCGATGTCGTGCTGGGCGCGTGCGTAGGTGGCGCCGTCACCCGGACCCTCACCCGCGGCGAAGACGATGCCGCCGTTCGGGTTCTGGACGATGTTGTAGGAGTTGAGCAGGTACGTGTAGACGAGGAAGTCCACCGAGGTCGTCCCGCTCGGGATGTAGTAGTTGTCCTGACCGGTCAGCGGAACACCGACCGGTGCGCCGTAAGTCAGGGTCTCGAAGTCCTGCATATAGTCCGCCAGCGCCGTGCTGGCGACGATGCAGACCAGAGCCACAGCAATCGTTCCCAGTCGCAATGCGTTCATGGTGTCTGTCTCCCTTTCCTCGATCGAGATGCATCGGTACCGATGGTCTGATCCGCTGCAGGGGAGGGGTGACGCCAGCGAAGAGACGGACGGGCTGGAGTCGAGGCGAGGACACTGGAGACGGCAGCCGCATTCGGCAGACGAAGCCCGATGAGTGCACTCCGGAAGGGCTCGCTGCAGATGGGCATGGGGACCTCGCTCTCCTGCAGTGCGATCAGCCAGGATGGTTGTAAGATACCATGTCCACGCGCCTTCGTGGTCCGGAATCGGACCCGCGGGAGAGGCCAGCGATGCCGGTGCCGCGCCGTCGAGCCGCGGTCCTGGACGGCGAAGAGGGGCCGGCACGGCGCGCGATGCGGCCGGCCAGCCTGCGATATCACGAATCGGCAGGCCAGCTTAGCGGGCCACGCCGAGTTGGCGGGCGGCTGGCGAGGACGATGACATGATCCACACGCAGAGGGGGACGGAGCGCTCCGGCGGCAGGTGTGCCGGCATACGTCGGCGCCGGCGAGGCGCCACTCCGGTCGGGCGGGCGGCCAGCCTGGACACCGTCCGCGCCACCGCGACCGTGGCTGGCGCGTGGATCCGCCGCCCGGGCGGCACCCGGCGTCGCGCGGTGGTGCTCGCTCTCCTGGTGAGCACGAGCGTCGCCTGCGGTCCGGACCGACCGGACACCGGCACCGGTCGGCCCCGGCCGCTGCCAGCCCCCTGGTCGATCGACGCGCCCCGCTGGGGGCCGCGTGGTCACCTGGCCAGTGCCGCCATCGACGAGTGCTCGGGCATCGTCCGCAGCCGCCGCCAGGCCGGTGTCTTCTGGGTGCACAACGACTCCGGGGACGTCCCCCGCCTGTTCGCCGTCGACCGGGCCGGCGCGCTGCTGGCCACGGTCGCGGTGCGCGGCGCCGAGCACGTCGACTGGGAGACCCTGGCCATCGATGACGACGGCCACCTCTTCATCTGCGACGTCGGCAACAACCGGAGCGACCGGCGCGATCTGACGATTTACGTGGTGCGCGAGCCGGTGCTCGGCGACCGAGCGCCCGGCCCCGGCGCGTCACCGGCAACGGCCCGCACCCTGGCCGTTCCGGTCGAGCGCCGGCTGCGCTTCCGCTATCCCGACCAGCAGGAGTTTCCCGATCCAGCCCGCAACCACGATTGCGAGGCGGCGTTCTGGTCCGACCATCACCTCTACCTGCTGTCGAAGCACCGCACCGACACCTGGACGCGCCTCTACCGTCTCGAGCACCTCGATTCCGATGTCGAGCAGACCGTGACCCTGGTCGACTCGCTCGATCTCGGCAGTCCCGTCACGGCGGCCGATCTCTCCCCGGACCGCACCGAGCTCGTGGTGCAGAGCTACGAGTACGTGGCGCTCTTCGCCGCGCCGGTCCAGGGCGACCACTGGCTCCAGGGCACCGCCTACCGGCTGCTGTGCGAGGCGCGGCAGAGCGAGGCGGTGGCGCACGAGGGCGACGTCATCCGCATCGTCAACGAGCAGGCAGAGATCCATCTGATCGAGCGGGCGAGCCTGCGCGCGCTGGGCGACGTGCGTCGGCCCGGAGCGTCACGCAGCGGCTTCGTGGCCCCCGTGACCGGCGGTGGCGCGGCGCGCGGCTACGTCCCCGAGCGCCCGCGCACGGTGCTGCCGACCGGCACGCCGGTCCGCCTGGCGCTCCGGCGGGGCGGCACGCTGACCGGCGGCGGGCGCGACGCTCGCCCGGGGCACGGCGAGGCACCGGTGCCGGTTGCCGCCGTCTCGGACGCCGACGTGGCGCGCGCCGCGCTCCAGCGCACCGCCACCGGCCTGCGCCTCGACCTCTCCTGGCCGGCCGCGCCGCCACCGAGCGGACGGCCGCTCTGCGTCATGCGCCTCGCCTGGGGAGCGCTGGACGACCGGCCGCACGTCGGGCCCGATGACCAGGTCTGGGAACTCCGCTGCGGTGACGATGGCATCACCACCCAGGGCATGGCGTCGCCGGCCACGCCGCTGCCGCCGACCGTGGCGCTCGAGCGTCGAGATGGCCGGCTGACGGGCTCCGTCGATCTGCCGGTGCTGCCGGCGGCGCTCCACCTCGACCTGTTCGGACCAGCGGGCGAGGAATGGTCCTGGGGCGGTGACGCCTCGATGTTCGCGGCGTTCAATCCGTTCCTGTGGGGCGAGGTGGCACTGGCGGAGCACTGAGGCGGAAGCCCGCGCTCACCGGTGACGTGGGCTGATCGCCACCGCTGGCGGCGACGCCACCGACGCGGTACAGTGCCGGCCGTC
Source organism: Candidatus Eiseniibacteriota bacterium (assembly GCA_050115055.1). GTDB lineage: Bacteria > Eisenbacteria > RBG-16-71-46 > CAVPCR01 > CBDCWB01 > JASFRE01. Next base: position 7,212 of record JASFRE010000027.1, read on the forward strand.
ATGCCACGACGAGCGATGCGACGCGGCGGCACCGCGGACCGCGCCTGGATCGCGGCGCGCTCGGGACCGACGTCTCCGCGCCGCATGTCGGCGATGCTGACCCGCATCGCCGCGGCGCTCGGCCGCGCCCCGGACGAGCTCGCGCTCACCCGGGTGGCGCGCGAGCGCGATCCCTTCGCCGTCCTCGTCGCCTGCCTGATCTCGCTTCGCACGAAGGACGAGGTCACCGACACGGCCGCCGCGCGGCTCCTGGAGGTCGCGCCCGATGCCGAGCGCCTCGCCCGGCTGCCCGAACGCCGCATCGCTCGCCTGATCTTCCCGGCCGGCTTCTACCAGACCAAGGCGCGCACGCTGCGCGCGCTGGCGCGCACCCTGCTCGCGGAGCACGGCGGACGGGTGCCGGACTCGCTCGAGACGCTGCTCGGCTTCAAGGGCGTCGGCCGCAAGACCGCCAACCTGGTCATCACGCAGGGCTTCGGCAAGCCCGGCATCTGCGTCGACACGCACGTCCATCGGGTGTCGAACCGGGTGGGCTTCGTCCGTACGGCGAGCCCGGACGAGACCGAGACGGTGCTGCGCGTCCGGCTCCCCCGGCGCTGGTGGATTCCCATCAACGACCTGCTCGTGAGCTTCGGAAGGACCTGCTGTGTACCGATCTCCCCCCGCTGCTCGGAGTGTCCCGTCCGCATGCTCTGCCCGCGGATCAGTGTCGGGCGACACCGCTGAGCCGTCGTCACACGGCGCCGGCCGGCAGGCCCACGGCAGGCCTGAACCGGGCGGTAAGCGGACGGAGGGCGGCGATCGACGCGGGCCTTGACCACCGGCAGGCGCGCCGACACAATGCCCCCTTCTCCGATCGGGTGCCCGGACCCGGTGCCGCCGGGGCAACCTCCGGGCAACCTGCCGTCGGCCCGATCCAGCTCCGAGCCCGCAACGCGTTCCGGTACGAGTCGTAGGAGGAGGACGTGCATCCATCCCGTCTCTGGGCGATCCAGGAAGCCACGCGCCGCGAGGTGCGCATCGTCCCGCATCTCAGCGATCCGGAGTCGGCCCGCATCTCGCACCGCTTCGGCGCCAACACCTTCAACGTCGAGGCGATGCGCGAGAAGCTGCCGAAGCCGGTCTACCAGGCACTGATCGACACCATCCAGCACGGGCGTCGTCTGGACGCGTCGATCGCGGACTCGGTGGCGCACGCGGTCAAGGAGTGGGCACTCGAGCACGGGACGACGCACTTCTGCCACTGGTTCATGCCGATGACCGGCCTGACGGCCGAGAAGCACGACTCCTTCCTCACCTTCACGCGTGACGGTCTGCCGATCGAGCGGTTCTCGGGCTCGCAGCTCATCCAGTCCGAGCCGGATGCATCGAGCTTCCCCTCGGGCGGGATGCGCACGACGTTCGAGGCTCGCGGCTACACCGCCTGGGATCCGTCGAGTCCGATCTTCATCATGGAGGCACCCAACGGCCGCACGCTGTGCGTGCCCTCGGTCTTCATCTCCTACTACGGTGAGGCCCTCGACAAGCGCACGCCGCTGCTGCGCTCGATGCAGGCGCTCGAGCGCGCGGCGCTGGACATCATCGCACTCTTCGGCAACAGCAACCCCCGGCGCGTCATCCCGACCGTGGGACCCGAGCAGGAGTACTTCCTGATCGACCGCGCCTTCTTCGCGCTGCGCCCCGATCTGGTCGCTGCCGGGCGCACGCTGCTCGGCGCCCGGCCGCCGCGCGGGCAGGAGCTCGAGGATCACTACTTCGGAGCGATCCAGGGCCGCATCCAGGCCTGCATGCAGGAGGCGGAGCACGAGCTCTACAAGCTCGGCGTGCCGGTCAAGACGCGCCACAACGAGGTGGCACCGAGCCAGTACGAGAGTGCGCCGATCTTCGAGCCGGCCAACGTCGCTGCCGACCACAACCAGCTGGTGATGGAGGTGCTCGACCAGGTGGCGCGCCGCCACCGGCTGGCGCTGCTCCTGCACGAGAAGCCCTTCGCGGGCGTCAACGGCAGCGGCAAGCACGTCAACTGGTCGATGATGACCGACACCGGCGCCAACCTGCTCGACCCGGGCGACAGCCCGCACCGCAACCTGCGCTTCCTGGTGTTCCTCATGGGCACGGTGCGGGCCGTGCACCAGCGGGCAGCGCTGCTGCGTGGCGCGATCGCCCGCGCCGGCAACGACCACCGACTCGGCGCCAACGAGGCGCCGCCGGCCATCATCTCGGTCTACCTGGGAGACCAGCTCTCCGAGATCATCGAGTCGATCGAGGCCGGCACGGTGAGCGAGCTGGCCACCGAGGAGCGCATCCTGCGTCTCGGCCTGTCGTCGCTCCCGGACGTCAACCAGGACTACACCGACCGCAACCGGACCTCCCCGTTCGCCTTCACCGGCAACAAGTTCGAGTTCCGCGCGGTGGGCGCCAGCGCCAACATCGCCTCACCGGTCACGGTGCTGAACGCCGCGGTCGCCGAATCGCTCGAGCACCTGCACCAGCGCATCAAGACGCAGCTCGAGGGGGGGAAGTCGATCGAGGAGGCGTCGCTCGACGTGATCCGCGAGGTCATCGCCGAGACCCGTGACGTGCGCTTCGAGGGCAACAACTACGATCCGGCCTGGATCGAGGAGGCCACGCGCCGGGGCCTGCCCCACCTGCGCAGCACGCCGGAGGCGCTCGAGCAGTTCACGCTCGCCGAGTCGATCGAGCTCTTCAAGCGCACCGGGGTGATGACCGAGGGCGAGCTGCGCGCACGCTACAACGTCTGGATCGAGCGCTACCTGAACGACCTGGGGATCGAGGTCGAGGCGCTGCTCGACCTGGTTCGCACCAGCGTGCTGCCGGCCGCCACCAAGCACCAGCGCAATCTCGCCGAGGCGGCGCACGCCACCGCACAGGCGCTCGGCGACGGTGCGCCGTCGCACGAGGTCGAGGAGCTCGAGCGGGCGCTGGCCGCCATCGCGCGGACACGCGCCTCGACCCACCGCCTCCAGGCGCTGTGGGCGGACATCAACCGCAACGGCGACCCACCGGCCCGGGCACGCCGCGTGGCCGCCGAGGTGATGCCGGCGATGGCAGAGCTCCGGGAGGCGGCCGACGCCCTCGAGGAGATGGTCGACGACGACCTGTGGCCGCTGCCGAGTTACCCGGAGATGCTCTTCCTGACCTGAGCGGTCGTGGCGCCGACACCGGTGACGGTGATCGCCGCGACGGTGCGGCGCGTCCTGCTACCGGGAGCGCAGCGTCGCCAGCGTGCGGGCCTCGATGCCGTCGCGCCGGTAGACGACGGCAACGGTATCACCGGGGGCGTGGCCCTTCAGGGCCTCCGACAGGTCGCGGAGCGATGCGACCTGCCGCTCGCCGAGCCGCACGATGATGTCGCCGGCTCGCAGCCCGGCCGCCTGTGCGGCGCTCTCCGGCACCGTGCCATCGAGCCGCACGCCGTCACCCTCGAAGGCGAAGTCGGGAATCGTGCCGAGCGCCACCCGGCGCCCGTGTGGCGAGCCGTCGCCGGCCCGGGTATCGCTCTCCCCGGTCTGCGCACCGCTCTCGCGCCTCGCGGCGCTCGCGCCGCTCGCGCCGGCCCCGGACACCACCGGGGTGAGTGGCTCCTCGCGCCCCGCCAGATAGTCGACCGTCTCCCGCACGACGGCGGCGATCTGCGCCATGCCATCCACGTCGAGACGATCGATGGTGTCGGTCGGGCGGTGGTAGTCGAGGTGCGCACCGGTGAAGAACTGCACCGCCGGCACCCCGCGCTCGTGGAAGGCGACCTGATCCGACCCGCCCACGTCGTCGGCCGGCATCTCGACCGGCAGCCCGGTCACGTAGCCGGCACCGCGCAGCACGTGCGGCATCTCGCGCGTCGAGTGCGCACCGAACACGACCAGCTTGCCGTCGCCGAGACGACCGACCGTGTCGAGGTTGATCACCGCCATGGTCTTGTCCAGCGGGTAGACCGGGTCCGCGGCGTAGTGGCGAGCGCCGAGCAGTCCGCACTCCTCGCCGCTCATGAAGGCGAAGACGATGTTGCGACGTGGCTGCGTTCCGGCCGCCATGACCCGCGCCAGCTCGAGGGCCACGGCGACCCCGGAGGCGTTGTCGTCAGCGCCGGGGTGCACGACGCCCTCGTCGCCCGTGTGCACGTCCGGCCAGCCGTGACCGAGGTGATCGTAGTGCGCGGTGACGACGACGCATTCCTCCTGCCGGTCGGCACGTGACCCCGGCAGGATGCCGATGACGTTGCGGAGCTCGACCGGACCGCTGGCCGCGTGCACGACCGGGGACGTGGCGTCAGGCGCTCCGAAGTCGTGGGTCCAGGTCTGGAAGTAGCCATCGTCGCCGCCCGGCAGCAGGCCGAGCAGGGCGAGCTGCGCCGCGATGTAGTCGCCGGCGCGCTCGAGACCGGCGCTGCCGGCGCCGCGCCCCTCCATCCCCGGCGCGGTCAGCGCGCGCACGTGTGCGAGGAGCTTGTCGGTGTCGAAGGCCAGCGTCTTCTCGATGAGCGGCGGCGCCGGCGGCACGGCGGTCGGATCGGCGCCGGCGCCCGGCGGGGCAGCACCCTCCGGAGCGCTCCCCAGCCGGCGCACCAGCGGCGAGCCGATCGCTGACCACTCGCCCTTGTGGACGTTGGTCGGCTCCTCGCCCTGGAAGACGAGAAAACCGTAACGCCGGTAGTGCGGCAGCTTGCGGCCGAGGCCCGGGATCGCCGCGGTCACGTCGCTCTCGACCAGTCCCCAGGAGAGCTCCGGCTCGAGCGGATGCGGCAGCATGGCCACGAAGCTGCGACCGGCACGCGGGAAGCTGCGTCCCCCGACGGCCAGCGAGTCGGCGTCGCGCCAGGCGCCGAAGGCATCGAGTCCGCGCCCGAACCAGCCCGCGTAGCGGTTCTCCGCACCGAACAGACAGACCGTGCGGTCCTCGAACGCCGCCGGCAGGGACGGCGGTCCGTCGCGTCGCTTGCGGGCCGCCTCGACCCGGGCAGCGCGCCCCCGCGCCGGCAGATCGCCCGTCGATTCCGGGTCGACCGGATCGAGCTCGGCGTCGGTGACGATCCGGGCGTCGTCCATGCCGTGCGCCCAGCTCTCCGCCACCGCGCGGTAGGCGGCGAGTCGCTCCGGATCGGCGGCCGCCGGCAACACGAAGAGGAGGTGCGCGGCGCCGAACAGCTCGCCGAGCGCCGGCGGGATCTCGGCCCGGCCAAGGCGCCGGAACACATCGAAGGCCGGATCGATCGCCACCGCCAGCGGCTCCGCCTCGAACGTGCGCCGGTACTCGGTGACCGCGTCGTGGACGAGAAGCGTGTCGACGACCGGCTGTCCGGCGCCGGCGAGCGTCACCGCGAGCGGCACGCGCAGCCGGTAGGGAGCGTCGACCCCGCCCGGCGGCGGCGGCTCCGGGACCTGGCGCACGACCAGCTCCAGCTGGTGGCCGCCGGCCGTCTCGGTGACCCTCGCGGCATCGAGAGCGAGCACCGGTGCTCCGACACGCTCGATCCACTGCGCGAAGAACGCCTCGAGCGAGCCGCCTGCCGCCGTCTCGAATGCCGTCCGCACATCCTGCCAGTCGGCGGCCCGGTACATGAAACCCTCGACCAGCCTCCGCAGACCGGCCACGAAGGCCTCGTCGCCGAGCTCGAGGCGCAGCATGTGGAAGAGCATCATCGTCTTCCCGTAGCCGACGGCCTGCGTCACCGGATCGAAGCGCGAGCGGAACTCGGTCAGTGCGAAGTCGTTGGCCTCGCGCACGTAGTCGCGGTATGCACGCAGCGTGCCGCGGCGGTAGTCGGCGCCCTGCCCCTGCTGCTCCTTGTAGAGATGATCCGCCAGGTAGGTGGTCAGCCCCTCGCACCAGTTGCCCGCCTCCCAGACCACGTAGACGCCATTGCCGAACCAGTTGTGGAGAATCTCGTGCCCGTACGAGGTGGCGATGATCCAGGGCATGCGGATGACCTGGTCGCCGAGCAGCGTGAATGACGGCATGCCGTAGCCGGTCTGCCAGAAGTTCTCGACGAGCGCGAACTTTCCGTAGGGATACGGACCGAGCAGGGTGCCGTACATGTCCAGGTAGCCGGCGGTGGCCTCGAGGTAGCGCCCCGAGAGCTCCGGATCGTCGGCGTCGAGGTAGGTCTGCATCGAGACGCCGCCGTGCCGGCGCTCGGTCAGGTGGTAGCGCCCGGCCACCAGGTAGATCTCCTCCTGGGGATGGTCGCAGACCCAGGTCTCGGGGTTGTCGGCCCCGGCACGCACGCCCTGGCTCACGGAGAGGAAGCCGTCCGGCAATGACACCCGCATCTCGAACGTCACCAGCGCGCTCTCGATCCATGGCACCCAGGTGGTAGCGCCACTCAGGAAGACGCCGGCCGAGTCGACGAGCCCCGACGTGGTGGCGAAGGCGCGCGCGTAGTCGCGGGCGGGTGCGGCCAGCGGATCGTGGATCACGCCCCCGTAGACGACCTCAGCCGCTGCCGGCAACGTCACGTCGAAGGGCACTCTCACCTCGAGGAAGCGCGGCTCGACGCCATCCGGGGTGTCGCCGGCGGCGCCGTCCGGCCCGCCCTCGCCCGCATCGCGCCGGTCACGCCCCGCGGCGTCGATGACGGCGGTCGGGTGCCCGCCGAGCGAGATCTCCTCGACCCGCAGGGCGGGATGCAGCAGGAACCCGGGGCGCTCGCCGGCGGCCGGCGCCGGCAGCTCGAAACGGTCGCGCACCCGGAGACGGTGCGCCGCCGGCTCGACCTGGACGTCGAGCGCGTGACGGATGACCGCGGGAACGGCGCTGGCGTCCGGCAGCGCCGCGTCGCCGGGCGCGGCCGCCGCGCCGCCCAGCGCCCACCCCCCCACCAGGCATCCGATCCACACGATCAGGCCACACCACACAGCGTGGCGCCACGACGGCGTCGGGACACGCTTCGACTGCATCCGCTTACCTCGTCGGTCGTTGGTCCGTGAGTCGTTCGGGACGGCAAGCCGGGCCGGCGGTCATCAGCGGACGATCACCTCGACCAGCGGCGCCCCGTCGAGGTAGCGCCGCGCGACACGCTCGACGTCGTCCGGCACGACCTCGAGCTGCGCGGCGAGCTCGGCCCGATCGGTTCCGAGCGGTACGCCCTGCAGCTCCTCCATGCTCATCGCGTAGGCCTGGCCGATGCGCGATACCTGACGCATGCGCATGCGGCCGATCCGGCTCTTCGCCACGCTGCGCACCGCGTCGTCGTCGACCGGCGCCGCGGCCAGCGTCCGGAAGCCCTCGACCAGCCCGTCGCGGGCGATCGCGACGTTCTCCGGGCGAGTGCCCATCGATGCCACCACCCGCGCCACGCCGCCGTAACGCGTCACGCCGGCGCCGATCGAGTAGGCGAGCCCCTGGCGCTCGCGAAGCTCGAAGGCGAGGCGGTCGGAGAGCAGACCGATCGCCACGTCGAGTGGCGCGGCGTCGGATTCGCTGATCTCGAACACGGTACCGACCAGCAGGGTTGCCTGCTCGGCGTCGAGCGTCTCGCGGCGCCGGTCGGGCGCCGTGGTGACCGGCGGCGGCTCGATGGGCCCGTGCCGCGGCGCGGTTCGCGAGGTCGGCACGCTGTCGGTGCCGGGCCCGGGTGCGGCGCCGGCCCCGAGTCGTCCGAAGGTGGCAGCGATGGCCTCCTCGATCGCCGGGGGCTCGACGCCGGTGACCACCGCCAGCACCAGGTTCGAGGGCTCGAAGTAGCCGGCGTGGAAGCGTCGCACGTCATCGGCCGTGATCCCGGCCAGCGACTCGGAGGTGCCGAGCGGCGGGCGCGCCACCGGCGAGCCGCGCCACTGCACCTCGCGCAGCAGCTCCCGCGCGCGGTCGCGCGTGCTTGCCGCGCGCCGCGACGCCAGATGGAGCGCCGTGCGCTGGACCTCCTCGAACGCCTCATCGGCGAGCTCCGGGCTGGACACCATCTCCGCCAGGAGATGCAGCGCCTCGAGGTGGTAGGTGTCGATGGTCTCCAGGCGGATGTAGGAGAAGGCCGGCGAGGTGTAGTAGTCGTCGTAGGGGATCCACGGCTGATCGGTCACCTTGAGCTGGACCCCGGCGCGATCGAGCAGGTGACCGAGCGTGTCGCGCGACCATCTCGCGGTCCCGTGGGGCAACATGCGGTGCAGCAGATCGGCGATCCCGGCCTGGCCGGCCGGCTCGTGCGCCGAGCGCCCGCACGCCGCCAGGTGAACGGCGAAGACCCGCGAGTCAGGATTGCTCATGAGCAGGACCGTCAGTCCGTTGTCGAGCACCAGGCGCCGCGGCGCATGCGCCGTCCTGGTCCGCGGCGCATCCGGCCGGTGCGGGAGCTCCTCCCAGGCCGCGTCGGCAGTGTCGCGCCTGGCGGCCTGCGCCGCCGAAGCGTCGCGCGCCGCACCGGCCGCCTCGACCGGCCGGCCGCCGCTGGCCGGCGGCACGTCCGCCGGCGCCGGCTCGCCGTCCCGTGCCCAGGTGCGCGGATCGGTGTCGAGACGTTCCTCGCGCGGCAGTGGCCCGATGACCACCGCCTCGGCCGCCCGCGACGGGTCGAGCCACCGCGCCGCGGCGCGCGCCAGCCGCTCGCCATCGACCGCATCGTAGAGCTCGGGGTCGCCACCCAGCAGTGCGAGCGGTGCATGCAGCACCAGCGGCGCCCGGACGAAGGCCACGTAGTGGATCTGATCGACGAGCAGCGCCGCATCGACCAGGTGGCGCGTGCGCACCGCCGCCAGCTCGGCAGCACCGGGCGGCGATTGGGCCACCGACTCGATCGCCGCCAGCAGTCGCGCCGCCACCTCGCGGTGCGGCACCGTCGGTTCGAAGCCCGCCTGCACGACACCGTGCGCGCCGTCCACCTCGATGTCGACCCGGGCGCTGGCCTCGCCGACCTCGAGCTCCGGCGCGCGCCCGAGCGCCGTGTGCAGGCGGCCGGCATCGCCGTTCAGCACCTCCACCAGGAGCTCGAGCGCAGCCAGCTCCTCGGCGCCGGCCGCGACCGGCGCGAAGCGCATGACGAGCGTCGTACGATCGACCTCGTGCTGGACCAGGTGCACGGCCGGACGGAGCGCCGGCCGCGGCGGCGTCTCCACCGGCGCCTGCCCGCTGGGCGCCGCCGTCATGTGGCGGGCGATCGCGTCCCGTGCCCGGTCGGCCGCGACGTCGCCGGTGACCAGCACCGTCATGTTCTCCGGCACGTAATGGCGATGGTAGTAGTCGAGCACCGCCTCCCGATTCATCGCCCCGATCGACTCCGGCGTCCCCAGCACCGGTCGCGCGTAGGAGGTGCCGCGGCCGAAGACGCTGTCGATCCGCGCCCCGACCGAGGTCTCGGGATCCGAGCGGTCTCCCGCGATCTCCTCCAAGATGATGCCGCGCTCCTTCTCGAACTTGCCGGCGGGCAGCGTCGAGTGGAGGAGCATGTCGGTGTGAATCTCGAGGGCGCGGTCGAGATCCTCGGACGCACAGACCATGAGGAAGACGACGTGATCGCGCCGCGTGGTGGCATTGGCGTAGGCGCCGATCAGGTCGATGTCGCGGTAGAGCTCCTCCTGCGTGCGGTGCACCGTACCATTGAAGAGGAGATGCTCGAGATAATGGGCGGCGCCGTTCGTCGTCGCGCTCTCCCACGCTGCGCCGGCGCGCACGATGGTGGCGATCGACACCAGCCCCGAGCCGCGGTTCTCGGAGTGCACGAGACGCAGGCCGCCCGGCAGCAGCGTGTCGCTGAAGGTCGCGCCCGCTGCCGGGCCGACGGCCGCGACGACAAGGATGCCGGCCATGGCAACGAGAACGCCCCGGTTTCGCGCGCGCTTCATCTCGCTCTCCCCTGCACAGCCCGTCCGGCGCGGCGCCGGGGCGTGGCGCCGCGCTGGATCACCCGCAATCAGCGCCGCGACCGGTGGAAGGCCTGCTTGACCGCGCCCCAGGTAGTCGCCCCGACCGGGATCGGTTCGTCGTAGACGATGGTCAGCTCGGGCGGCGGACCGATCGGCTCGCCGCCGGCGCCGTAGAAGTAGACGTAGCCGTAGCTCGTGCGATCGTTGGTGACGCCCAGGCAGATCTGGTCGTCGACCAGATCTCCCGACCAGTCGTGGGCGGCGACATCGAGCACGAACTCGTGGGTCGGCACGTAGGTGCCGAAGACGATGTCGTCGGCCAGCTGTGTGTCGAGCGACAGCAGGCCGGGCGATGCCGACGCCCGTGTCCAGCCGTCATCGGCACTGTAGTAGACGTCGACCGCGGGATCGCCGAACGGGGAGTTGAAGTCATCCTCCAGGTAGCAGAGGAGACGCAGCTCGGTCACCGTTGATCCGTCGGGAATCGTGGACACGTCGAACAGGAGGTAGCCATCCACGTGGTCGGTGAGCGCGTTGTAGTAGGCCCGAAGCCGGTTGTCGCGCCAGATCGTGGTCTGGGACATGCTGACGCTCTCCACCGGGTTCAGGATCACGGCGCTCTGGTCCTGGTAGACCGGCGCCTGACCCTGTCCCGAGCCTGGCGATCCAGCGTCGACACCGAGGGTGCCGTCCGACTGGGCGCGGGATGGCCCGGTGACCAGACAGGCGAGGATGCAGGCGAGCAGTGGCGTGGCGGTGCGGGTCATGGTGGCTCTCCGGGGTGCGGTCCGGTCGCCCGGGACCGGACGACTGGATGTGTCGGTCCGTGAAGGGGACAGAGGCAAGGAGCGTGAGTCGCCCAACAG
>JASFRE010000028.1:0-17638 GCA_050115055.1 Candidatus Eiseniibacteriota bacterium
GCTGCCCAACCTGAACGGCGACTACCTCTCGGACGCCGCGATCGCGCTGGTCGGCGGCCTGGGCCTCGGCCCCGGCGCCAACATGTCGAATGATGTGGCGCTGTTCGAGGCCACCCACGGCACGGCCCCCAAGTACACCGGCCAGGACAAGGTCAACCCGGGCTCGCTCATCCTCTCGGCGATCATGATGCTCGAGCACATGGGCTGGAACGAGGCTGCCGATCTGATCACCCGGGGCATGGAGACCTCGATCCGCGAGGCGCACGTGACCTACGACCTGGCACGTCTCATGACGCGCGAGGGGCGGCAGGATGTGCGCGAACTCAGCTGCTCGGGCTTCGGCCAGGCGATCATCGAGCGCATGGGGAGCGCGGTCAGCGCCTGAGCCGGAGTGACTGCCTCGCAAACCCCGGCGCGACGGCACGCCCGGGCCCCCGGTGGCCCGGGACCACGGCCGGGCATGCGGTGACGCGCGTGGATCTCTGGACGTTCTACGACATCACGCACCGTGAGCACGTGATCTGCAACCCGACGAGCCTGGAGAAGCTCTCCTGGCTCGTCGATCTGCTGCGGCTCGCGCCCGGGTCGCGGGTCATCGACATCGCCTGCGGCAAGGCGGAGTTCCTGATTCGACTGGCGGAGAGATACCGGGTGCAGGGGACCGGGGTCGACATCTCGCCGCACTTCGTCGCCGAGGCCGCGCGGAGGCTCGGGGCGCACGAACTCGAGAGTGACATCACGCTCCTCGAGATGGACGGCGCCGAGTTCGAGCCGCCCGAGGGACACCGCTTCGCCCTCGCCTCCTGTCTGGGCGCGAGCTGGATCTTCGGCGGCCACGCCCGGACGCTCGATGCGCTGATCCGCCTGGTCGAGCCCGGCGGCTGGGTCCTTGCCGGCGAGCCGTTCTGGCGCCAGGAGCCCCCGGCCGAGTACCTGGAGGCGATCGGCGAGCGTCGCGAGACCTTCGGGACGCATGCCTCCAACGTCACCGATGGCGAGGAGCGCGGCCTCGTCCTCGTCCACACCATGGTGAGCAACCAGGACGAGTGGGACCGGTACGAGGGGCTGCAGTGGTACGCGGCCGAGGCCCACGCGCGCCTCCACCCGGACGATCGTGACGCGCGCGAGGTGTCGGCGCGGGTGGCGAGGGAGAAGGACGCCTACCTGCGCTGGGGCCGGGACACGCTGGGCTGGGCGATCTACGTCTTCCGGCGACGGTGATCACGGCATGCCGTCGCGCTCGTCCATGCCTTGCCGATGGAGTCCCGGGCACGTCCCCTCGGGGGCAGCGAGATTGGATGCACGACGGCCAGGCAGGGCGACCGGATGCCATCCGCGCCGTCGGCGCGGCCGGGAACGAGGAACGAGGTAGGAAACGGCGCGAGTTCCAGGACGACGGCGGAGACGACCGAGGCGCGCTGCGCGCCCCGTTCGTCTCCGCTCGGAGCTCCAGGTTGTCTCCCGCCTGCGTCCCGTGCCGGCGTCAGCGGGCCAGCACGAGCTTCCGCACCAGCCGACTGTCACTGGCCTCGAGCCGCATGAAGTAGATGCCCGAGGCAAGCGGCTGGCCGTCGTCGGCGCGGCCGTCCCAGCGCAGGGTCTGTGCCCCGGCCAGCGGCACGCGCTCGAGCAGCGTGGAGACCGCGCGGCCGGCGACGTCATAGATGCGCAGCGTCACCGGCCGCTCCGGTGACGGGATCGCGAAGTGGATCGTCGTCTCCGGGTTGAACGGGTTCGGCACGTTCTGGCCGAGCGACACGCGCGTGATCGTCGCCGCCGGCTCGCTGCCGGCGATGGCAGTCGTCGGCTCCTGGAAGCTGACCAGCGCGAAGTCGTCGATGGCTGCCTCGACGATGGAGCCCGGCTCGTCATCGCGGGCGATGAAGCGGAAGCGCACCTGATCGGTGAGCTCGATGAACTGGCCGAGATCGCGCTCAACGAGCAGCCAGCTGCGGTCGCTGGCGTAGGTGCTCTCGATCCGGTTCCAGGTGGCGCCACCGTCGCTCGACACATCCACCGCCCACTCGTCACTTTCCGGACTGCTGCCGGTGTCGTTGGTGTACCACCGGTAGTAGCGCACCCAGGCGTTGGGCCGCGCGGAGAGGTCGAAGAGCGGGCTCAGGACCGTCGTCTTGCCGCCGTCGACGTCATTGGAGCCCTGGCTGCCGCCCGGTGCGGTGTTGCCGGTCACGAAGCACGCGACGCCCGGGGCCTCGGTGTGGTCGTCCTCGGGCTGCACCAGCGCCGAGCCCGAGTAGGTGCCGACCGGATCGGCGCGCAGCCAGATGCCGGTCGTCGCGTTGTCGCCGATGTCTCCGACCGTCCAGCCGCTCGCCGCCTCGAAGTCGTCCTCGACGACCGTCGTGATGGTGCCGACGAAGAAGGAGTGGAACGTCTCCGGGGCATCGGTCGGGTGCGTGACCCGGTAGGACTCGGTGTTCTCGGCGACCAGGAAGTAGTCGACCCAGGTGCCGCCGGGCTGTGCCGGGATGTAGGCCTCGAACTCGTCCGGCGCGCCGGACGGCGTCATCACGAGGTCGTTCCAGGCGCCGCCGGTCCGGTAGCGGACCAGGAGCGAGTCTGGATTGAGCTGTCCCGTCGCGATGATCTCGGCCGCCACGCGATAGGGGTCCTGCGTGTTCGTCGTGTGCTCGAGCGGCGTGTGGGCGATCGTCACCGCCGGCGCCTTGGCCATCGTCGCCACCAGACCGGTGGCGATCTTGACCGAGCCCTCGGCCAGGACCGGCGAGTTGTAGCTCGTACCGACGACGTCGTCCGCGGAGTGGATGTAGGGGCTGTAGTCGCCCGTGTCCTCGAAGAAGAGGAGCGCGTCGAAGCCGTTGGCCCAGAACGAGGCGTGGTCGCTGCTGGCGCCGAACGGCAGGCTGCCGGTCACCATCGGCAGCTCGGGCACGTAGGCCTGCTGCACCTCGCCGGCCAGGTCGCGCATCCACTGGGAGCTCGTGTTGCGGATGATGTCGAGGTCCAGCAGATCGCCCGGCGCCAGGTAGCCGATCATGTCGACGCAGATCGCCCCGATCACGTTCCAGCCCTGCGAGGCCGCCATGCCGGCGAAGGCCTCGCTGCCCAGCAGTCCCTGCTCCTCGGCACAGAAGGCCACGCAGACCACGGTGTAGTCGAGTTCGTAGCCGGCCAGCACCCGCGCCACCTCGACGACGCACGCCGTGCCCGAGGCATCGTCATCGGCGCCCGGTGCGACGCTCGGGTTGCCGGTCGTCGAATCGTAGTGACCGCCGAGGATGACGATCTGCTCCGGATCGCGTGTACCCGGCAGCACCGCGTAGACGTTGTCGTTGTACTGCGAGCTCCAGTGGTGGAAGGCGACCGAGTCGATGCCGAACGACACGAACTGGTCGTGGATCCACTGGGCGGCGGCCGCACAGCTATCGCTCGACGCGTAGCGGGTCACGAAGTCCTGCAGCCGCTGGACGGTGGCGTCGATCGTGGCGCCGTCGACCTGGTCGACCATCTGCTGGATCTCGGGGTCCGGCGTGAGCCGGGCGCCGCGCGGGGCTGCACCGCCCGACGTGAGGGCGCGAGGCGCCGGCAGGCGCACCGGTCGCATGAAGACGCGAGCGATCTCCTGGCGATGGAAGGCGTGCTCGATCGAGGCCGGGTCGCCCTCGACCACGGCCTCGGCACCGTCGAAGCGGAGAAGTCGCGCGCCTGGCGGCAGCATCGCTGCCGGATCGACGTCCTCGGTGAAGCCGACCGTGAAGTAGGTCTTCTGCCCGATCACCGGATCGAGCACGCGCCAGTCGAGCCCCAGCGCGTCGAGCCGGGATCGGTCCCCGGGCGCGGCCGCCACGAGCACGTAGCGCTGCATGTCGCGCACCACCATGACGTCGGCGTCGATGAGCGCCGCGACGGTGCCGGGGGAGGGGTGCTCGACCACGACCAGGGCACGCTCGGCCGGGGCCGCGGCGATCTGGGTGGCCGGGACGAGGAGAGGCAGCAGGCAGACCAGCAGGGCAACAAGTCTCATCACGTGGACCTTCCAGGGTAGACCAGGGGGGTGCCGATGCGCGGTCGTGCGGGGTCCGATGAGCGCTGGTCGGCCGGGTGAGGGAGCGTGCAGGGCACACCGCGAGCAGCCAGACGCGCACCGCACCGCACGACGACCGGCAGTGCACGATCGGGCAGCATCGGCGTCCGGGCAGCCGCGACCCACGGCGACTCTACAAAGTCTATGTGAACTCCCGGACTCTGACAACCTCGGGGGAGCTGTCGCGACCCGTTCTCAGGAGCGGCGCGCGAACTCGCAGTGGGGCGCGTTGTGATCGGCGGGAGACGATCCTCACTGCTGGCGCAGCGCCTCCACCGGGTCGATGCGCGCGGCGCGCGCTGCTGGCAGGGCGCCCGCGGTGACCGCCACCAGGATGCCGAACAGGATGGCGGTGGCGACCAGCCACGGCGGTGTTGCGAAGAGGTCGATCGCACCGATCCCCCGGCGCTCCATGACGAGCCGCGCGACCAGCGAGCCGGCGCGCGCCACCGCCCAGCCGGCGACCGTCCCCAGTGCCGCGCCGGCGGCGCCGATCAGGCCGGACTCGACGAGGAACAGCAGGCGGATCGTGGCAGCGTCGGCCCCGAGCGACTCGAGAATGCCGATCTCCCGCCGCCGCTCGCTGATCGCCATCATCATCGTGTTGGCGATGCCGAGCGCCGCGGTGACGAGGGCAATCGAGCCGACCGCCGCCAGCCCCAGGTTGAAGAGCAGGAAGAAGCGTCCGATCTCCTCGTATTGCTCGGCGAAGCTCAGGGCCCGGAACCCCATGGCCTCGATCGAGTCGCCGAGCGCGCCGTGCAGGGCGTCGGGCTCGAGGTCGAGCGTGACGCGCGGATAGCTGCGGTGCGACGGGCGGTCGCCGTCCGCGCCGTGCCCGTCGCCCTCCCCTGGCCGCGGCAGCTCGAACAGCGTACCCGCCTGCACGGCGGTGATGAGCTCTGCCGGGTCGGTCGGGAGGTCGCCGGCGGCGAAGCGCCGCGCGGTCCGCTCCGGGATGATGATCGGCTCGGTGCGGAGCGGCCGGTCACGCTGTCGCCGCGTGACGCCACGGATCACCAGCGTGTCCGCGACCACGCGCCGCGCGTGCAGGTAGCCGTCGACGAAGCGCGCCAGACCGAGATTCAGTTCCTGTTCGACGAGCCCGAGGAAGCGCGCCTGGTAGCCCGGTTCGGCCAGCGAGTCGAGGCGCACGTCGCGCAGCGCCTCTTCGATGTGGCGGGCACGGCCGTGGAAGACGCGGGCGAGGGCGCTGTCGAGGCTGGCCACGCGGGTCGCGACGACGAGCCGCCGGCCGATCGCGTCCTGCGGATCGTCGATCCCCGCCTCCGCGAGGAAGCCGGGGCTGACCAGCGCCTCGTGCTCGGCGTCGCGCGCCAGCGGCGAGCCGGCGACGACCTGCGCGACGTGGCGGGTCGAGCGGGCGCGCCCCGGCAGCACCTGGGCCCGGGTCGTCAACTGGGTGTCGGCGATCGCCGCCGTGACCTCGATACTGTCGAACGGGTAGGCCAGCCGAACGCCGGGCAACCCCGCCAGGCGTTCGACCGCGGCGGCGTCGAGCCGTGCCGGCGGCCGGCCCGTGTCGTCCGGCCGATCACGCTCGCGCGGCGGGTAGACCTGCATGGTCGTGAAGAGCCCCAGGTCCTCGTACTGGCGGTCGATGTAGCGCTTGTTGCCGGCACCGAAGGAGAGCATCGCCACGAACGCGGCGATGGCGATGACGACGCCGAGGGTGGTCAGGGTGGCGCGCAGCTTCATGCGCCAGAGATTGCCGAGGGCGATCGTGATCAGGTCGCGGGTGGCGATCATGGGTGCGCCGTCCCGCCGCCGTTGCGCAGCCGCCCGTAGTGCAGCTCCACGGTCCGCTGGCAGACCCGGCGTGCCACCTCCAGGTCGTGGGTCGCCAGGATGATCGTCAGGCCGCGTTCTCGCAGACCGCCCAGCACCTCGACGATCTGCTCGGTCGAGCCGTGATCGAGATTGCCGGTCGGCTCGTCGGCCAGCAGGATGTCGGGTTCCTTGACCAGGGCACGTGCGATCGCCACCCGTTGCTGCTCGCCGCCCGACAGGTCGGCTGGACGGTGGTCGAGACGATCTCCGAGCCCGAGGCGCTCGAGCATCCCCGTCGCCCGCGCGCGACGCAGCTCGACCGGCGTGCCGTTCATGACCAGGGCGAGCTCGACGTTGCGCAGCGCATCGTACTGCGGCAGCAGGTTGAAGGCCTGGAACACCATGCCGACCTGCCGGGCGCGGAAGTGCGCCAGCTGCCGGCGGTCGAGCGCGCCGAGCTCCACACCGTCGACCGACACCGCGCCCGCGGTCGGTGTGTCGAGTCCGCCCAGCAGGTTGAGGAGCGTCGACTTGCCCGAGCCGGAGGCGCCGATCAGACCGACACAGGTGCCGCGCTCGATCGCCAGGTCGACGCCGTCGAGGGCGCGCACCTCGTGCGGCCCCCGACGGTAGTAGCGGCTGAGCTCGCGGGTCTCGATGAACCCGTTGGCCCGGGGTGCTGCCTGTCCCATGCCGGAGAGCGTCGGCCGCCGGCTCAGTCGCGGTGCCCGTGAACGTTGTCGACGTAGAACGTGCCGGCGCCGTCGTTCCAGGAGGCGAAGCTCAGGTGCGTCAGCTTGCGCGGGGGCTTCTTGCCGGCGGTGAATGCCTCGAGCGCCACCGGCTCGGTGACTCCCTCGACGGTCACCTCGTACTCGCCGGCCTTCGTGAAGACCCGGACGACGATCGTGTACCAGTGGTCCAGCTCGAGGTCGGCGGCGATCAGCGTGCGCTCGCTCCAGCCGAGCCGGCCCTCGCGTGCGAAGAGGTTGATCCGGCCGGCATCGGCGGCGTTCTCGAAGCCGAGAAAGACGAAGCGCTCGGTCCCGGTCGAGTTGGGTCCGCGCTTGCCGTCCTCGCTCGAGCCGATCATGAAGAAGGCGGAGCGGTTGTCGTCGCGCAGGATGTCGTGGACACAGATGTCGTAGCTGATGGTGAAGTCGCCGTTCATCGGTTCCGCGAGGCGCTGCGTCAGGTAGGTGTTGCGGTCGGGATTCGCCTTGATCATCGCCTTCTTGGTCGCGTTGCCGGCGATCGACTTGGTGCTCAGCTTGAGCATCTGCGTACCGGCCTTGCCGTCACGCCGGCTCTCGCGCCAGTCCTGGCCCTTGTTGTCGATCCGTAGCGCCTTCCCGTTCGGGGTCGACTCGAAGTCACCGTTGACGATGAGGTCCGCCATCGCCGGGGCGGCGACCGCGAACAGCACGAGGGCGCCGATGGCGCCCGGGAGCAGCGTCTGCCTGGTCATCCACATGAGGGGTTCCTCGCCGCGCTGTGCGCGCTTGGCCATCGCGATGCCCGGGGACGTGTCCGGTCCCGGCTGGGCCCCGATCGAGCGTTGCCGGGCGGCGCCGGAGGTCGCCGGCTCCTGCCGGGCGTTGCCGTGATGGGTCGGCGCCGGAGTATAGCCGGAGTCGCCGGCAGCGGCCAGCGGGCGACGCGCGCCCCGGTCAGGGCACGACGGCGACCCGGCTCAGCGAGATCCCGCCCCCGAACGCGACGTCGACGTCGCTGCCGGCGGCGCGCGGCCGGTCACGGTAGCGCCCGGCGTAGCGGTAGTGGGTGAAGGCGACGATCTCCGGCGGGCAGTCGGCCGGCGCGGCGATGGTCTCGTAGGCGAGCGACAGCGGGTCGGTGGCGACGGTCGTCTCGACCAGCGGCACCCGGTCGAAGCCGGCGGTCACGGCGGGCAGGTTGACGTTGATCAGCGTCCGCGGCGCCGGCGGCGCCTCGAGGAGTCGCTCGAGGACGCGCGCGGTCATGACCGCGGCGCCGTCCCAGTCGATCTCGAGTGGCCGCTGGATCACCTGCGAGACGGCGATCGCCGGCACGCCGTTCAGCACCGCCTCGCGGGCCGCGGCCACGGTGCCCGAGTAGTGCAGGTCGACGCCCAGGTTGCCGCCGTGATTGATGCCGCTCAGCACCCAGTCGGGACGCCGGGTGGCGGTGAGGCCGGCCAGCGCCAGTCGCGTGCAGTCGGCCGGGCGGCCTTCGACCGCCGTCAGGCGACCGATCGGCGGGTGGTCGAGGGCGCGCATCGCCACCGGCCGGCTCATGCTGATGGCGTGCGAGGTCTGGCTCTGGACGGTGCGTGGCGCCACGACATCGACCGTGCCGAGACGGAGCGCCACCTTGACCAGCGTCGCCAGGCCCTCGGCCTCGTAACCATCGTCGTTGGTGATCAGGCAGTGCACGCCGGCCCTCGGTCAGGTGATCTCGCCGCCGCAGCTCGAGCCGCACCCGGCCGTGCAGCCGAAGCAGTGGCGGCCGGTGACGATCCGGCGCCCGGTGTGGCGGGCGAGATCGAGATCGTGGATGCTCCGGCCGGCCGCGGCGTCGACCGGCAGCTCGAGCATCTGGTTGAAGTCGCAGTCGTACAGCGTGCCGTCCCAGCCGACCGAGATCATGGTGCGGCACATGACCGCCGTCGCCGCCTCGGGGTTGAAGGTGTCGACCAGCTTCCGCATGTAGCCCTCGTAGTTGCCCGAGCGGACCAGGAACTCGAGAAAGCGGCTGATCGGCATGTTGGTGATCGTGTAGACGCCGTCGATCGCCACCCCGTGGCGATGCTCGAGCTCGCGCTTGAAGTCGGCCTCGATACCGCCCTGGCGGGGCGGCAGGAAGGCGCCGACGGGGTTGTAGACCAGATGGAGCCGGTGGCGGTCGTCACGGCCGTAGCCGGCCGCGTTCAGCCGCCGGAGCGCGGCGATCGACCGCTCGAAGACGCCATCACCGCGCTGCCGGTCGGTGGTGCGCGCCATGTAGTGCGGCAGGCTGGCGACCACCTCGACGTCGTGGGCGGCCAGGAAGTCGACCAGGTCGGCCTGGGACGGCAGCTCGAGCACCGTCAGGTTGGAGCGATCGATGACCCGCCGCCCCAGGGCGTGCGCCCCGCGGACCAGGTCGCGGAAGACCGGTGTCAGCTCCGGCGCCCCCCCGGTGATGTCCAGGGTGGGGATGGTCGAGGCGGCGAGGACGCGCAGGCAGGCCTCGGCCGTCTCGCGACTCATCACCTCGGTACGATCCGGACCGGCGTCGACGTGGCAGTGACGACAGGTCTGGTTGCAGAGCTTGCCGACGTTCACCTGCAGGACCTGGATCCCGGTCGTCCTGAGCGGTGCGAGGGTGTTCGCCTCGAGCCGTTCCTCGAAGCGCGGGATGCCGTTGCGGTGCTCGAGGATCTCGCGCTGGCGGGCCGGTGCGGCGAGTGGATCGCCGCGCCGTGCCAGGGACGGCGGCGTCGTGACCGGCATCGTCTCTCCGATCGGGGGAGGGCGGGACGCGGGGGGCGCCTGCGGTGCCAGCCTACATGGACAGCTTGCCGACCACGTTCCGCATCTGGACGCCGTGCGCGAGCGACGCACCGCCGCGAATGGCGTTGGCGACGTGGATCGCCTCGGTCATCTGCTCCAGGTTCGAGCCCTTCTCGAGGCAGGCCTGAGTGTAGGCATCGATACAGTAAGGGCACTGGACGGCGGACGCAACCGCGAGCGCGATCAGCGCCTTCTCGCGCTCGCCGAGGGCACCCTCCTCGAAGACGGCCGAGTAGTAGCTCATGAACTTCTGCCAGAGCTCGGGACTGCCCTCGGACATCTCCGAAAAGCGGGCCAGGTCGCCGGGATCGTAGTAGGTCTCGGACATGCGTGCTCCCTCCATCGACCGGCACCGGCGCGGACACGGCAGTGCCTGCCGGCGGCGCGACGGTGCCCGCCGGCGCGAGGCGGGAGCATCTCAGATTCCGGCGCCGTCGGCAAAGTCGTCGTCGCGCTCCCGTGCCCCCGGCCGGTGCGCGGAGAGGGCGGCGTCGCTGACGCGGTTCTCGAGCTGCTCGACGCGGTCCAGCAGCACCTCGAGGACGCAGACGTCGTGGTCTCCCTGGCTCTCGGTGATCCGCAGGCGATGGCCCTCCGGGCCGCCACCAGACGGCCGCGGGCTGCCGGTGGCCCGGTCGTGCCCGGCGGCGGCGCGCGCACCGTCGGACCCGTCGAGACCCGGCAGGATTGCGGTCAGGTCGTGGCGGGCCGGCTGCCGGTCACCATTCGGACCCCCGCCCGGTCCCTCGCCCGAGCTGCCGTTCCTGCCGTGGTGGTCGCCGCCGTTCGCACGCTCCAGTGGCGTGCCCGTGCTCTCGCCGGCATCGCGGTCGGACCGCCGCTCGAGGATGCGTCCGGCCATGCCGACGACGGTGGCACCGTCGGGAACCTCCTTGACCACCACCGCGCCGGCGCCGATCCGGGCCCCGTCGCCGATCCGCATCGCCCCCAGCACCTTGGCACCGGCGCCGACGATGACCCCGTTGCCGAGGGTGGGGTGGCGCTTGGTCTTGGCGAGGCTCGTGCCGCCAAGGGTGACGCCCTGGTAGAGCGTGACGTCGTCGCCGATCTCGGCGGTCTCGCCGATCACCACGCCGTGGCCGTGGTCGATGAAGAAGCGCCGGCCAATCGTCGCCCCGGGGTGGATCTCGATGGCGGTCAGGAAGCGGCTCACGTGACTCACGAAGCGCGCCAGGAAGCGTCGGCGCCAGCGCCACAACCGGTGGGCGAGCCGGTGCATGATGACGGCGTGCAGGCCCGGGTAACAGACGATCACCTCGAGCACGCTGCGCGCGGCCGGATCGCGCTCGAAGACGGTGCGGACATCCTCGCGCCAGCGGCCAATGGGCGTCAGCCGGTCGTGGCGACGGGGAGCACCGGCGGCATCGCCGGCTCCGTGGCGGCGACGGCTGTCCGGGGGGGATGCGGAGGGTGGGCCTCCCGGCGCGCGGCCGTTCGTGGGCTGCCTGGTGGTCTGGGTGGTGACGTGCATCGTGGTTCTCCTGGCCGGAACCCTGGTCGGGCTCGTGCTGGTGCTGCGGGTGCTCACGCGTCGGGTTGCGGGGTCGCCGCCGCGGCGGGCTCCGCGGCGCGACCGCGATCGGCCGCGGCGTCCGGTCGCCCGGCCGCCGTCTCGGCCGTGTCCGTCGCCTGGTAGAGCGGTGTCGACAGGTAGCGCTCGCCGCCGTCGCAGAGGATGGTGACGATGGTCTTGCCGGCAAACTCCGGGCGTGCCGCCACCAGCCGCGCGGCGTGCACGTTGGCCCCGGCCGAGATCCCGGTCAGGATGCCCTCGGTGCGCGCCAGCTCGCGTGCGGCGGCGAAGGCCTCGTCGTTCGAGACCTGGATGATCTCGTCGATCAGGTCGGTGCGCAGGACGCCCGGGACGAAGCCGGCACCGATGCCCTGGATCTTGTGCGGACCCGGCTGGCCGCCCGACAGGACCGGCGAGTCGGAGGGCTCGACGGCGATCGAGCGGAACCCGGGCCGCTGCTCCTTCATGAAGGTCGAGATCCCGGTGATGCTGCCGCCGGTCCCGACGCCGGCGACGATCGCATCCACCTGGCCGCCGGTGTCCTCCCAGATCTCCACGGCCGTCGTCCGCCGGTGGATCTCCGGGTTGGCCGGGTTCTCGAACTGCTGCGGGATGACGGCGTCGGGCGTCGTCGCGGCCAGCTCGCGCGCGCGCTCGATGGCGCCCGGCATGCCGCGGTCGCCCGGTGTCAGCACCAGCTCGGCGCCGAGTGCGCGCAGCATGCTGCGCCGCTCGAGGCTCATGGTCTCCGGCATGGTGAGGATCAGGCGGTAGCCGCGGGCGGCGGCGACGAAGGCGAGGGCGATGCCGGTGTTGCCGCTCGTCGGCTCGATGAGCACCGTCCGGCCCGGGCGGATGGTGCCGTCCCGCTCGGCCGCGTCGATCATGCTGACGCCGATCCGGTCCTTGACGCTGGAGTAGGGGTTGCAGAACTCGGCCTTGCCGAGGATGCGAGCGCCCCCGGCCGGGGCGAATCGTGCGAGATCGACGAGTGGGGTGCGCCCCACGGCTTCGGTGATGTCCCTGCAGATGCGTCCCATGTCTCGAGGCTCCTCCTGTCGCGTCGCTGCGACGGGCGATCGGTCGGGGGCGTCGCGAGTCGGGGGTGGCCGGAGGTGCGCGTGCCGGCGCGGGCGTCGCGCCCGCCTGCCGTGGCCGTGCGCCGAGCCACTCCAGGCCCCTTACGACCCAAACAAAAAGCCCGCGGTTCATGCCGCGGGCCCCGTTCGGAGTCGTGTCGTTTGCCGTTCTATGAGCTCTAGCTCGTACTTGGCGGTTCGACAGGACGATCATCCGGACGCGATGACCCACGACACCCGGTCGGGCGACAACAACAGCAGCAACGTAGGCGGTGGCTGTCGTGTCGGGTCAGCATCTGGGTGATTTCCCTCTGGCCCGCGCCAGCTGCGCGGGTGATCGAATCGTCAGCACCCAGTATAGCCGACCTGCCCGCCGGCCGTCAAAGGCCGTTCGCGGGTCGGCGCGCGCGAGGGCGGGCGACGGCCGCGATGGCGGTGATCAGGGTGCACGTCGGAACTCCGGGCTCGCCGCGCAGGCTTCAGTGGGCGTGAGCATCCACCCGGTGGTCGCCGTCCTCGTCGACGTAGGGGCGACCGAACGGGCAGCTCGGCGCGCCCTCCGGGAAGACGTCGGGGTCGGAGAGCAGCTCGTCCAGGGAGCGATACGATCCCTCGACGATGCGCTGCGTCTCCCACTGGAGGTCGATGTAGGCGATGTTCGACTGGTCGATGCGGATGCGGGAGACGTGCTTGCCGTGGCCGAAGCGCGGCACCGCGACCAGGCTGATGATGCTGAACAGGGAGATGACGAGGAGGAGCTCGATCAGCGCCAGGCCGCCGGGCCGCGCCCGGCGTCGCCACCGGTCACTGCGCGTGGGGATCGACACGGTGATCACCGCCTGCGTCGGCGTCGGGGGTCGCGAGGAGGCAGATCGGTGCGCCCGGCGGCAAGATGTCCCCGGTGAACACCGACTGCGAGGCGTCATCGCCAGATCCGGTCCATCCGTCCTCGCACCGCGGGTTCAGGAGAGCGTGCCGGGTCTGGCTGGTGCCCCTCTCGGCCGGTGATGCCGCATCCGGACAGCGCGGCACGGCGAGGTAGGCGATGGCGGTCAGCACCACGATGACCAGCAGCAGCTCCCCGGTCGAGACTCTGCGTTGCCGGTGGCTGGAGATGGACGTGATCATGGGCCAGTCCTCTCGCCTCGAACGGTTCGTCGGGCCCGGGGCCTCGATGTGGTGGGCAACGGGCGTTCTGGCGATGGCCGTCCGCACCGCCTGACGGTGGCGGTTGCAGGGCGCGTGCCACGCCGGCCTGCCCGTGGACGAGCACGGCAAGCGTCCTGTTCGCAGTCTGTTGAGGGGTCGCCTCAGGGGACGTCGGGTGGCGCGGCGGGCGTCTCCGGGGCTGCTGCCCCGCCTGTCGGGCGATCGTCACCAGGCGTCCGTCGACCCCCGCCACCACGGCGGCTCGCTGCGTCCGCGCCCGGTGCCGTGAGCGGGCGATCGACGACCGGTGGCGAGCCACGACGGAGAGCAACCTCGCCGAGTCGCCCACCGCGGCGGACCATGACACGCCGGACGACCGGTCCTTTCCAAGATCCCGCGATCATCCATTGATCGCGCGCGACCTGTGGCCGAGAATGCCCGGCGTTGGACGGACCGCGACCGGTGCTCGAGCCGGAGCGACGTGCGACCACCGGCCGGATCCCGGCGCCAACCGGATGGGCGACCATGGGACTCGACATCACGCTACTCGGCCACTACCCACCTCCCCACGGTGGCGTGGCGGCGCTCATGCGGCAGATGCGCGCGGCGCTCGAGGCTGCCGGCTGCACGGTCACCGTCCTGAATCTCGGTCCCGGACGGCCCACCGGTCCGGGCATCGTGCAGATCGGTCAACGCAACCGGCTGCGTCAGGTCATCGAGACCTGGCGCGCGCTGCGGCGCTCGCGCAGTGCGGTCTTCCACTACATCTCGGCCAGCTATCGTTCCTTCTGGCTTGGCGTCGTCTGCCTCGCGCTGGCGCGACTCGCCGGGCGGCGGATGGTGGTGTCGTTCGTCGGCGGCGCCTTTGGCTCCTTCATCGGCGGTCTGGGCTGGCCGGCCCGGGGCGTGGCCCGTGTGGCACTGGGTCAGGCGGCGGCGCTCATCGCGTGCAACCCGGCCATCGCGACGACGCTCGCGCAGCTCGCACCGGGGCGGCGGATCGAGATGCTGACCAACTGCTTCGTGTCCGCCGGCGCCACGATCAGGGGCGACCCGGCGGTGCTGCCGGATGCGCTCGCCCGCTTCGTCGAGCTGCACCGGCCGGTGATCGCCTGCACCGGAGCCGCGTCGCCCGAGTACGGACTGGGGAATGCGGTCATGGCGCTGCCGCGTCTTCGTGAGGCCCGTCCGGACGCCGGACTGGTGCTGGTCGTCACCCGCTACGGACAGGTCGACGGTCGTGGCGAGCTCGAGGCGGCGATCGCCGCCCAGGGTGTTGCCGAGCACGTGCTGATCACCAGTGACATCCCGGATTTCACGGCACTGCTCGCCCGGAGCGATCTCTTCCTCAGGACGGCGCGGGTCGACGGTGACTCGATGTCGGTGCGGGAGGCGCTGGCACTCGGGGTGCCGACGGTGGCGAGCGACGCGGCACCGCGCCCCGACGGTGTCGTGACCTACGGGCGAGACGACGTCGAGGGGCTGGTCGAGGCCCTGCACGAGGCGTTGACCGCGCCGCGTGGCGATCCCATCGCCGTCGCCTCCGAGAGCGCCGCCAACGTCGAGGCGCTGCTCGGGATCTACCGGCGGATCGCGGAAGAGGCGTCCGGCTGAGCCCCTACCACGGACTCAGCCCTCCCCGTGCCAGGCGGCGTCGAAGAAGGCGAGCTCGAGCTCCATGGCGCGCCGGTAGCGCGCGCGCAGCTCCGGTGTGTCCGATGCCAGCTCGTCGAGCAGCACATCGTGCCGATCGGCGAGCAGCTGGAAGGAGTCCCCCGCGTAGGCACCGATCCACTCGCCGTAGGAGCGCGGCAGGTCCGGTGCAGGGTCGCGGGCGAGTTCACGACCGAGATAGGCGTAGAGCCGCATGCAGGGCGTCATGCCGGCGATGATGTCGGGCAGACCCTGCTTCCAGGCCAGATCGAGCAGGAACTCCGTGTAGCGCCGGGTGGCCGCCAGCGGTGCGGTCGTCGCGAGGTCGATGCCGAGCCGCGCGGCGTTGCGCTCGTGCATGCGCATCTCCTCGATCGAGCCCCCGAGTAGCTCGTGGAAGAGCTCGAGATGCTCGATGCGCTCGGCCCGGGCGGCTGCCAGAGCGTAGGCGCGGAAGAAGGCGCGCAGGTAGAAGGCGTCCTGGGCGACGTAGCGCGCGAAGATGCCGGCCGGCAGCGAACCGTCCGCGAGCCCGCGCACGAACGCGTGCTCGCGGCAGGCCCGAGCCAGATCTCGGCAGTCGTTCCACAGGCTCTCGTGCAGCACGCTCGCCATGCCCCCGATCAGCCGGCCGTGCGCCCGGCCCGGATCGCCACGTAGTCGCCCCGGTCGTACCCAGGGGTGGGTTGCTCGATCGCGTCGTTCGAGTAGCGGGGATGCCGGGTCAGCGTCTGCCAGTAGGCGAAGTCCGTGAAGCCGGCGGCGCGCAGGAGCTCGACCTTTTCGGGCGTCGACCGCCAGTTGGCGCCGGCCGCGAGCTCGATCGGGTAGGGCATGGCCGGTCGCGCCTCGCGCACCCGCGGATCGTCCCAGTCGCCGGCCACGCCGGCCAGCCGGTAGAGGAGCGCGTAGGAGCTCTCGGACGGCACGTCGAGCACGACGATGTGGCCGTCCGGACGCAGCACCCGAGCTGCCTGCCGGAAGGCGCGATCCAGTGCGGTGATGTAGCTCGGGGAGCCGTTGAAGATCACGGTGTCGAAGCTGGCGTCGTCGTGCGGCAGATCCTCGGCCATGCCGCTCTCGACCGTCATGCCCCGCTGGCGCGCGATCGCCGCCATGCCCTCGGACGGCTCGATGCCGTGCCGGATGTCGATGCCGTGCTGCGTGCGAAGGATCTGCTCGAACAGCCCGCTGCCGCAGCCGACGCTGAGCGCGTGACCGGGAGTGTCGCCGACCGCCCTGCCGAGGAGCAGCACCTCGGAGGCGAGGACGACGCGGTTCTCGAGGAACCAGGCGTCGTAGGCCTCGGCCAGCTGATCGAACATCTGCTCGGTGTCGAGTGATGGCACGGGTTGGATCCCTCCATGTCGCGGCCCGGATGCCCGGGGTGTCCGGCCGGGTGGCGCCCCGTATGGTCCGGATCACCGGCGAGCCGGGTGCAATGATCCTGGCCGATCGCCGCCGGCCCGTATGCTACCCTACCACCCGCCGCACCGCGCGCGCGACAGATCCGCGGGCGCGCCGCCGAGCGGGCAGTCGCGCTTCATCGTCACCGCGGGGACATCGAGCCCCCGACCGAGGTTCCAGCCATGCCCATCAATCGACCCCTTCTCGAGGAGCTCTGCGAGACTGCCGGCGCCCCCGGACGCGAGGAGCGCATCCGTGACATCGTCCGCCGGGAGCTCGAGCCGCTCACGGACGAGATCTCGGTCGACGCCATCGGTAACGTCGTCGCCGTACGCAAGGGCTCGAAGGGTGGTCGGTTCATGACCGCCGGTCACATGGACGAGATCTCGTTCATGGTGAGCCACATCCACGAGCGCGGCTTCCTGCACTTCATCCCGCTCGGTGGCTTCGATCCCAAGACGCTGACCGCGCAGCGGGTCATCGTGCACGGGCGCGAGGACCTGATCGGCGTCATGGGCACCAAGCCGATCCACATCATGACCGACGAGGAGCGCAAGAAGCCACTCAAGCTCGAGGACTACTACATCGACCTCGGTCTGCCGGTGGAGCGGGTGCGCGAGCTGGTGCGGGTCGGCGACATCGTGACCCGTGAGCGCCGGGTCGTCCAGGTCGGTGACATGCTGAACGGCAAGAGCTTCGACAACCGGATCGGGGTCTTCCTGATGATCGAGGGGCTGCGTGCGGCACGCTCCTCGAAGATGGACATCTATGCCGTCGGCAGCGCCCAGGAGGAGATCGGGATCCGGGGCGCCATGGTGGCGGCGCGTAACATCGATCCGCAGGTCGGCATCGCGCTCGACGTGACCCTCGCCAACGACGTTCCGTTCTCCGACGCGCATCAGTACGTCAGCGAGATGGGCAAGGGCACGGCGATCAAGGTCTACGATTCGAGCGTCGTCCCGAACTGGAAGCTGGTCGAGTTCATGCGCGAGACGTGCGAGGCGCGCGGCATTCCGCACCAGCTCGAGGTGATGCCACGCGGCGGCACCGACACGGCCGCCATCCAGCGCGGCGGCGGCGGTGCCGCCGCCGGCTGCATCAGCGTGCCGACCCGCTACGTGCACTCGGTGATCGAGATGGTCCACCCGGGCGACGTCCAGGCGTCGATCGACCTGCTGGCGGCGCTGATCGAGGAGTGCGAGGCGGACCAGTTCGCGCTGTAGCGCGCGAGCCAGCGCGGCGCCTGCGTGCCGGGCGCGCAAGAGGGGAGCGCGGGGCGGGCATCGCGCCGCGGCCGGTGGTGCGGACACGGGGGGACCACGATGATCCACGAGTGGATCAGTCGGGCCATCTGCTGCCTCGTCCTGGCTTCTCTCCTGACGGCGGCTCGGCCGGTGACCGGTCGGACGTACAGACTGCCGGATTC